>JAYTVI010000259.1:0-9380 GCA_043744095.1 Flavobacterium sp. | reverse complement strand
TGCTAAAAGGCATTCCACGCAAAGCCAAAAAGAAAATTCCGCCAATTGCAGAAAGTGGAATTGCTGAATAAATCAACAAACCTTGTTTTACCGAATTAAAAGCAAAAAACAAAAGCAAAAAGATTAAAAATAGTGAAACAGGAACGGCAATCATTAATCGTTGTTTGGCTTTGTTTAAGTTTTCAAAAGCACCGCCATAAGTGGTATAATAACCTGATGGATATTTGATTTGTTTGTCAACTTTTTGTTGTAATTCGGTTACAATACTTTGCACATCACGACCTCTAACGTTAAACCCAACTACAATTCTACGTTTAGCATCTTCTCTTTGAATTTGATTTGGTCCGTTTTTGATTTCTACATTTGCCAATTGCGAAAGCGGAATTTGTGTTCCTTGAGGCGTTGGAATCAATAAATTCTTAACATCTTCAATATCTTTTCGTTGATTATTATTAAGTCGAACTACCAAATCGAAACGTTTTTCACCTTCAAAAACCAATCCTGTACTTTGACCAGCAAATGCGGTATTGATAACTTTGTTTATGTCTTCAATAGTGAGATGATATTGCGCTATTATATTTCGATTGTATTCAATTACAACCTGAGGCATTCCGGTTACGGGTTCAATAAACAAGTTTTGAGTTCCTTCGACAGTGTTTACGATTTTGCCTAATTTTTGAGCGTATACTGCCAAAGTATCTAGATTCTCACCAAATATTTTACACACAACATCTTGTCGGGCACCAGTCATTAATTCATTAAAACGCATTTGAACGGGATATTGAAATCCAGCTGTAATTCCAGGCACATCTTCGAGAGCTTTCTCCATTTTTTCAGCCATTTCATCAAAAGTTTCAGCAGAAGTCCACTCGCTTTTATCTTTCATTATTACCATCATATCACTAGCTTCCATTGGCATTGGATCTGTTGGAACTTCGCCGCTTCCAATTTTGGTTACTACTTTTTCAACTTCTGGAAATTGTTTTTTTAAAATATGAGCCGCTTTTTGAGTGCTTTCGATGGTTGTATTCAAATTACTTCCTGTTAAAACTCTAGTATCTACAGCAAAATCGCCTTCTTCTAAAGCAGGAATGAATTCTCCACCAAGAAAAGAAAGTGTAATTAGAGCTAGAACAAACAAGATAACAACAGAAGAAATTATTGTCTTTGGAAAGTTTAAGATTTTCTGAAGTAAATGTTGGTATTTCATTTCAATTTTAATCATTATTCTATCCGAAAGGTTTGGTTGGTGTTTTACTTTTTTACTCAAAAACAAAGCACTCATCATCGGAATGTAAGTTAATGATAATAAGAAAGCACCAAGCAAGGCAAATGCAACCGTTTGCGCCATAGGTTTGAACATTTTTCCTTCAATTCCTTGTAATGTAAATATCGGAAGATAAACAATTAAGATAATAATTTGCCCAAAAACAGCACTGTTCATCATTTTTGAGGCTGAACTTTTAACTTCATCGTCCATATTTTTTTGAGTTAAACTTTCAACACTTTCAAATTTTTTACTGTGCAAAAGTTGATGCATCACAGCTTCTACAATAATAACGGCACCATCTACAATAAGCCCAAAATCTAAAGCTCCTAAACTCATTAAGTTGCCACTTACGCCAAAAGTATTCATCAAAATCACAGCAAAAAGCATCGCTAACGGAATTACTGATGCCACTAATAAACCAGCTCTAAAATTCCCTAAAAATAAAACCAAAACGAAAATCACAATTAACGCACCTTCCAATAAGTTTTTTTCAACGGTTCCAATAGCATTATTTACCATTTTTGTTCTATCAAGAAATGGTTCAATGACAACACCTTCAGGAAGTGTTTTCTGAATTTGAGCCACTCTTTCTTTTACATCTTTAATTACATCACTACTGTTTGCGCCTTTTAGCATCATTAAAACTGCACCCGAAACTTCGCCTTGGTCATTGTAAGTCATTGCTCCATATCGAGTTGCGTAGCCAATTTTTACTTCGGCAATATCTCTAATAAATAATGGAGTTCCTGATGCGGTTGTTTTAATGGCAATATTTTGAATATCTTCAATGTTTCCAATCAATCCTTCACTTCTAATAAATAGAGAAGTAGCTCCTTTTTCAATATAGGAACCACCAGTATTTTGATTGTTTTTTTCAACTGCCGTAAAAACATCACTAATAGTTAATCCATACGATTGTAGTTTGTTTGGATTTACTGCAATTTCATATTGTTTTAACTTTCCACCAAAACTACTTACTTCGGCAACACCTTTCACACCAAGCAGTTGTTGGCGCACAATCCAATCTTGAATGGTTCGTAACTCCGTATCGTCATATTTTTTTTCGTAACCTTCTTTCGGACGAACTACATATTGGTAAATTTCTCCAAGACCTGTAGAAACTGGACCAAGTTCAGGAGTGCCAATTCCTTGTGGGATTTGTGTTTGCACTTTTTGCAAGCGTTCAGCAACTTGTTGACGTGCCCAATAAATATCGGTTTCATCGTCAAAAACAATGGTAACTAATGATAATCCGAAACGAGAAAAACTTCTAATTTCTTTCATTCCAGAAATATTGTTATTGGCTTGTTCTATAGGGAAAGTTACCAATCGCTCAATATCGGTAGCGCCAAATGAAGGAGCGATGGTGATTACTTGAACCTGATTGTCAGTAATATCTGGAACGGCATCAATAGGAAGTTTGGTAACCTCATAAATCCCATAAAAAAGTAATGTAATTGTAAATAGTGCAATGATGAGTTTACTCTTAATAGAAAACTCAATGATTTTATTTAACATAAATTCTTTAGTTAATTATTTATAAATTGAATCAAAACATAAAAGCACAATTACAATGTAATCGTGACAATTATTAAATCAAAAAAATAATTAACAAAATTTAGGAGGTTGCCAAATAGAATTTAAAAAAGTAGAATGTGAAAATGAAGTATAATGTTTATTTAATACTTTTTTTTCTGTAAAAGTATTAATAGCAGTAAAATAAAACTTTTGTTCTGAGTTTAATATAGAGATTGTATTAGAACTATTGCAATTATCCGAAGATTTAAAAGGCAATTTAGAATCTTTATCATAATCAGCATCTTTTAAGTCTCCGTGAGCATAATGCAAGCACAAAAATTTCCATAATGTTAAGTTATTGTCTTTTTGTTTGTGTTCAGAAAAATGTTCAGCTAATAACGGTAGTTTCAAAAACTGATGTAGTTCAGTAATTGAAATAAAATAAAAAGAAAACAGCAAAATTATAATAACTCTTTTCATTCTACAAAGATAATGTTTTTAATCACTGTTGTCCGATAAAAAATTACATTTCGCCCCGATGGGGCTAAAATCAACAAATCACAAACTAATATTACAAACATTTCGCTCCTACGGAGCTATTTTAGTCCCATCGAGACAAACTGTTTGTATTAAAAATATAATCTTCAAAGTAAGCTCCGTAGGAATGAACTGTTTGTTATGTGTCATTATCATTGTCTTCAATCCTATTTAGTATGATTTTATCGGTCATAGGTGGTTTTTAATATAATTTGATGAATTATTATTTTGCGCCTTTATTTTATAAAAAAAAGTCCCACCGAAGCAGGACTAAAGATTTCTCTACGGCATATAAGCCTTATTGTGATAAGATTAAAGATTAGAAATTTTAATCATAACAAATATAGGTAAAACTTTTTTTAGTTGGTTTACTGTTTTTCGTAAAATCTTGAATTATTTTTTCTTTATCTTTAAAAAATTGAATTTAAAGCATTTTGTTATGGCAAAAATTTTAGGATTAGATATAGGAACAAATAGTATTGGTTGGGCGATTGTGGATGATTTTAATAATAAAATCATTGATTCTGGAGTAAGGATTTTTCCTGAAGGAGTTGTTGCAAAAACAATTGGACAGGGAGAAAAAGAAGAAAGTAAAAATGCAAGTAGAAGAAATAGTAGGCAACAGAGACGTGGTTTTTATCGAAAAAGACTGCGTAAAATTAAATTATTAAGAACGCTTATTAATTTACAAATGTGTCCTTTAAGTCATTCGGAACTTGATGTATGGAGTAAATGGGACAAGGAAAAAAAGAAAGAAGGCAGAATGGCTCCAGAAATCCATTTACCAGAAAACCACCCTTATTGTTTATGGTTGAAACAAAATCCATATTTGTTGAGAGATAAAGCTCTAAATGAGGATTTAACTCTTCAAGAATTTGGTAGAATGTTGTATCATTTAATTCAAAGAAGAGGTTTTTTGAGTAATCGTAAAGGAAAAGACGATGGTAAGATTTATAAAGGGAAAGATGGTGTAAAAGGGATTGAAGATACTCAAAAAGAATTGCAAAATTCAACACTAGGAAAATATTTGTTTGATATTTTGCCTAAAGAGGGCGAACCCTTTAAAGTAATTCAAGATGAAAAAGGTAATGAGTTGCGGGTTCGTTCAAGATATACTTTGCGTGATATGTATGTAGCCGAGTTTGAAGCAATTTGGAATAGACAAGCCACTAATTTAGGTCTTGATGTTGTTGAATATGCAAATGAAAAAAAAATAGTGCTAAAAGGAGGTTTGAAAAATAAAAGAAACAATAGCAAAATTGAATATGCGATAAAAACAAAAGGAACAGGAAATGTAGAAGTTGTCGAATTGATTGATGAATTAGCAACCAATGACAAACAAAAGTATTTGTTGAAAATAAAAACTCAAATGCCCTTAAAAGAATTTTTGGCAGGAAAAATCGAAAAAAACGAAGAAGGAGTTTTGAAATTTAAAAGCAATGAAAGTGTTTTGTTTTGGCAAAGACCCTTGCGTTCGCAAAAAGGACTTCTTGCTAAATGCAGATTTGAACCCGACTTGAAAGATGAAAATGGAAAACATATTCAAAAAGGTAAAACACCCTGCCATTTATCGCATCCTTTATATGAAGAATATCGTGCATTGCAATATATCAATAATATTGAATATGGTAAGAAGCAACGATTGGAAGAATCACAGCGATTGCAAGTGTTAGAATTAATAAACACTAAAGACAAGAAATTTGATTTCATTGAAATTAAAAAGAAATTAAAATTAGAGTATGAAACATTTAATTATGCAGACGGCTCACCAGTTATAGGTAATTATACAACAAAACATCTGAATGCATTATTCCCAAAAGAAATACTTGAGAAAGAATATTCAATAACAGTTAATAAACAAGAAGTTTTAGAATATGGCTACGAGCGAATATGGCATTTATTTCATTTTTGTGAAGACAATGAAAGGTTAATTTCTAGTTTAGAAAAATTAATAAAAGAATCTAAAATGGGTTATGATTTAAACGAAACAGTAATCAAAGGTGTCAAAGCAGTAAATTTAAAAGAAGATTATTCTAGCGTTTCTCTAAAAGCAATTAATAATATATTGCCTTATCTCAGAAAAGGATTTCAACTAAGTGATGCCGTTATTTTAGGTGGCGTACGAAATGCTTTTGGTAGAAAATGGGAGTTATATAAAGTTGACCATACCGAATTAGAAAAAGATTTACGGAATATAAATCACGAAAAATCTAATAAAGAAGGCGAAGCTATTGAAAAAATAAAAGCATATTTAATTGAAAATAAATACGGTTTTGTTAAGGATGATATTCGATTTAAAAAAATGTACCATCACAGTCAAGAGGTTATTAAAGTAGAGGAAAAAGATAAAATAGATACTGTTCAAAATTTGAGAAATCCAATTGTTCAACAAGGAGTTAATGAAACAAGACGACTAGTAAATGAATTGATTGCTCAACAAGGAAAGTTTGACCAAATTAGAGTTGAACTTGGGCGGGATTTAAAGAATAGTAAAACCAAACGTGAAGAACTAGGATATAAAATAAGAGAAAACGATAAGAAAAATGAAAAGGCGAAAGAATTATTGATTGAATTTGGTTTGCGACAAAGCAGAGATAACATTCAAAAAGTGTTGTTGTATCAAGAAATGCCAATTTCTGTTTGTCCTTATACCAATAAAACAATAAATATTTCAGATGTTCTTGGCAGGGATAATAAATTTCAAATAGAGCATATCATTCCAAAATCAATTTCTTTGGATGATAGTTTTGCCAATAAAACATTGTGCTATGCTAAATTTAATGGTTTAAAAGGAAATAGAACACCTCACGATTTTTATGAAATCAATAAAGACCCAAATCTTTGGGGAGGTGCTAAATCGTGGCCAGAAATCGAACGACGTGCTTTTAAAGTTTTGCCCTATCCAAAAGCAAAACGATTTGTATCAAAAACAAAATTTGAAACAAACGATTTTATACAGCGTCAATTAAACGACACCCGTTATATAAGTAAGAAAACCAGCGAAATTCTATCGCAAGTGTGTTCCGATGTTCGCGTGATGTCTGGAAGCTTAACTGCGGAACTGCGACGACTTTGGGGCTTGAACAATATTTTGCAACCCATTATGACGGTGGATATCCCGAATTTACACATTGAAGAAAACAAACACATACCGCACTATGTTGTTTTAGACAATGATAAAAAACCAATAACCTCACAACGAATTTATTTTGATAAACCAGCCACCAATGAAAACGAAACACTATTATCTGGAAGTATCGAAAAAGGAATTTTTAAATCAAAAGAGCAGTATATTAAATTTCAGGTAGAGGTACCCGATTTGTCAAATGGCGATTATTGGGCTAGATTAGTTTTGTCTCATCCAAAAAATATTGTTCAAGTATTTAAAGACAAACCCAACACCACAGAAGATAAAATAGTTTTAAGAGGAAAGATTGAAAAAGATAAATTCAAAAATGAGGGTTTGAATGCCATAAATGCAACGGGTAATGAAAACGGAACATATTGGGCTACATTTTCTATTAAGGAAAAAGAATTTAAAAAACCAGTAAAAGAAGATCAACCCAAGAAAAATGGAAAACAAATTCTACTTTTTGGAGAGGTCAAAGAAGGTCTTTTCTCTTCTTATGTTTATGACTGTGAAACAGAAAAAGAGGACGGAAAATATTGGCTAATTATAGATATAGATTTTGAAGAGGTTACTTTCGAAAAAGCTTTAAACGATAGACCACAGGTAAAAGAAAATCAAATCCTGATTCAAGGCACCACAAATGATGAAAACATATTTGTTTCGGATATGGACAATCAGCATCATTTTAAAATGGAAGAAGGTAAAGGAAAATATTATGTGTTGTTTGATATTGATTCTGAAGTAACTGAATTTTATCCTGTTAAAACTACCATACCAGTTCCAGAAGAAGGAGAAACATTAATCGAAGGAACAACTTGGGTTGATAAATATACGGGTGAAATACAGTTTGACCCTATCAAAAACCGCGAAGACCACCGCCACCATGCTATTGATGCACTAGTTATTGCTTTAACAAAAGAATCTTTTTTTCAGCGTTTGAGCAAACAAAACGCTTCAAAGCAAAACAAGAAAAGAGGTAATGAATACGAAAAAGAGCATTTAGATTTTCCAGAACCTTGGAATGGTTTTCATACTGATGCAAAAAATGTCATCAACAGTATTCTTATTTCGCATAAACAGAACAAAAACATCCTAACAAAAATTACCAAGAAGATTACCAAAAATGGGCAAACTTTTAAAAGTGTTGGTATGGCGGTGAGAGGTCAGCTGCACAAGGAAAATCTGTATGGATTTAGAACACCACCATTTGGAGAAGCAGGGTATCATATCAGAAAATCTGTTGAAAGTTTAAAAACGGATAAACAATTAGAAAAAATTGTTGACATAAAAATTAAAGAAATTATTATAAAAGCAAGTAAGGCGGAAATTCCGTTATACAAAGAAGTTGAAATACTTTCAAAACAAATGAGTGCTCAAAAATGCACAGAAATTGAAGCCAATGAAATTAAAGAAAAAATAGCTGAGCTACGAACTAGAATTAAAGCACTATATAGTTTGCCTAATTATAAAGGAGGTGAGCCAGTACCCATAAAAAAAGTAAGAGTTGCAGAAGAAATGGGTAATGCACAACAATTAAAAGGTAGCGTTAACAAATGGGTAAATCCAAGAAACAATCATCACGCATTAATTTTTGCTGATGAAGACGGTAATTATAATTTCCATTTGGAATCGTTTTGGAAGGTTGTTAAGCGGAAACAAGAAAATGAAAGAATTTATCAAATACCAAAGGATTTTAAAAATACTACAATGGTTGAAACACTAGAAAAAACAGATATGTTTTTATTAGGGATAACTGATAAATTATATAGAGAAAACCTAGATAATGTAACTTTTTTAAAAGAATATCTTTATCGAGTAGAAGCGATTTCGAGTACAAATCAAGGAAAGTCACCATTGTTTGAGTTTAGACATCATTTAGAATCTTCTCAAAACAAAGAGTTCTTTCCACATTACATAAGAATTACAAGTTTAGGTGAGGGAAAGAATGGCTGGAAAACTCAAAATCCTATAAAAGTCGTAATTACTGCTTTAGGAAAAATTTCAAAGATGTAATTTTATTTCATAATTTTGGTGTAAATTTACACCACTAAATAATTTAATTATGTCAAGACAAAGTATCACTTTAGCCAATCAAAATGATGAATGGCTAAAACAACAAGTTGCTAAAGAAGAATTTACTAGCAAAAGTGAAGCGGTAAATTATTTAATTAAACAAGCCCGTGAACACGATGAATATCTTGAATTTGTTGGGATGAAGTTAGATAAAGCAGAGAAAAGCGGATTTGCTAAAAAGCAAACACGAGAAGAAATGTTGGCAGAATTCAAGAAGAATTTAAATGTTTAGTTTGTCATTCCGACGAAGGAAGAATCACATAACGAGAGTTTCGTTCAAGTAAAAAAGTAATTATGAATAACAATATGATAGAGTTTAACGAAGGGTATCATAGTTATTATGTTTACATAATTACCAATACATACCGTTCCACTTATTATATAGGAATGACCAATAATTTGGGAGAACGTTTACACCAACACAAAGAAAATATAGAAAAAGGAATAAAAACGTTTGCGTCAAAATACAATATTGAGTTTTTGGTTTATTATGAAAAGTTCAGTTGGGTTCAAAAGGCAATCGAAAGAGAAAAAGAATTAAAAGGGTGGAGAAGAGAAAAGAAATTAGCATTAATTAAAACATTTAATCCTGAATTTGAATTTTTAAATGATCGATTTATGAATAAAAATAAACCGTAGTTTTGTCATTCCGACGCAGGAGGAATCACATAACGAGAGCAACTGATGTGATTCCTCCTTCGTCGGAATGACAAAAAGGGACAAATGTTCTTTGACATAAAGTTTTCCATCGTCTTAAACATCTCAAACCACAACTGAAAGGTATGGCATCCGCAGGCAGGGATGCAGTAGCTTTCAGTTGTGGTTTGATTAAAGATTAGAAAAAACGATATT
>JAYTVI010000258.1:0-2811 GCA_043744095.1 Flavobacterium sp. | reverse complement strand
TATCAAAAGAAGGTGAAGAAACATCTGAATTAATCTTACAACACAATGATTTAATAATACAAAGAAATAGAATTGCAAAAGAAGGAACTTCAAAAAATTCAATTGTTGCAAATTTAGAACAAAAAATAGATGATTTAAATAGAAATATTTCAGAAAATCTTTCAAGAGTAAAATCGACTTTAATAATTAAAAAAGGGGATTTAGAAAAACAAGAAAATCTAATAAAAAGTAAAATTTCTCAAATACCAACTCAAGAAAGAGAATTTAGAATCATTGATAGACAACAAAAAATCAAAGAATCTCTGTACTTATATTTATTACAAAAAAGAGAAGAAACAGCCATTTCTCTTGCAGTTACTGCTCCAATTTCAAAAATTATTGACCCAGCTTTTGCATCTGCAAATCCTGTATCTCCAAAAAGTAATATCATTTTTTTGATGGCTTTAGCATTAGGATTATTTATTCCGTTTACTATTATTTATATTATTGATTTATTTGATAATAAAATTAAATACAGACAAGATGTTGAAGGTAAAATTTCGGTTCCATTTTTAGGAGATATTCCTAAATCTGAATCTCAAGATGAAATAATAAACGCAAGTAGTAGATCTAGTTCTGCAGAAGCAATTAGAATAATTAGAACTAATCTCGAATTCATGTTGACCAAGGTTCAAGACGGAAATTCTAAAACAATTTTTGTAACTTCTTCAATTCCAAAAGAAGGAAAAACATTTGTAGCGATTAATTTAGCCAGTACAATTGCACTTTCTGGTAAAAAAGTATTATTAATAGGTCTTGATATTAGAAACCCTAAAATTGATAGGTATGTAAAATTACCATCAAAAGGATTAACAAATTATTTATCAAAAAACAATGAAAATATAAATGATTACATTGTTAAAATTGACAATTTTGATAATCTATATATTTTGCCTTCAGGTGCAGTACCACCAAATCCAGTAGATTTATTAATGAATAATAAAATTAACACACTTTTTGATGATTTAAAAAAACAATACGATTATATAATTGTAGATACAGCTCCAGTGAGTTTAGTTACAGATACTTTGTTAGTTGCTAAAAACGCTGATGCATTTATTTATGTAATGCGTGCAAATTATCTAGATAAACGATTCCTAAAATTAGTCGAATCTTTCTATAAAGAAGATAAATTGCCAAACATGTCTGTATTGTTAAATGATACTGTTTGGAGAAAAACCTACGGTTATGGTTATGGATACGGTTATGGATATGGTTACGGCTATGGTCAAGAAATAGAAAAAAAATCTTGGTATAAAGATATTTTTAAATTAAAAAAATAAATTAAAACCTAAAAAATTGATTATTATCAATTGCAATTTTCAAAGGTTTTATATCTTTAATAACAACTCTTTTAGAAAAACCAGCAATATGATTTTGATGATGTACATCAGAACCTACATAATCTATCATTCCTTTTAATAACAATTTCTCTGCAGTTTTGGCAACATCTACGCCATAATATCCTATAGTTGAAAGAAGATTAAGTTGAAACAAGCAACCTGCGTTTTTCAGCTTTTCGTATTCATTAAAATTATAATGGTAAAAAGTATATCGTTCTGGATGTGCTAAAACAGGTTGATATCCTTCGACCTGTAATTCAAAAATAATATCATACAACTGAATTGGAGGATTTAAATAAGACATTTCTATCAAAACATAATTGTCCTTCAATACTAATAAAGGTTCACTTTTAAATAATTTTACAAAATTTGAATCTATCAAATATTCTGCAGCTGCTTTGAGTGGAATTTGAATATTGTTTTTCTCTAATTCAATTTTAGTACTATTTAAATTAGATTCAATTCCTAATCTAGTATTTTCCCAAACACTTTTCATAATGTGTGGAGTTGTAATACATTGTTCAAAGCCTAAATTTTTTAATTCATTTACCAAAAAAAAAGTATCTTCAATAGTTTGAGCTCCGTCGTCTATTCCTGGTAAAAGATGGGAATGAAAATCGACATGGTTTGATGGAATCAGATCTTTAAGAAAAGGTTTTTTTTGAAAAAAATGAATCAAAACGAAATAGTATTTAAGATTTGTGTTGTGCAAATATAAATCATAATTCCAACTTATACTAAAGGCAATTTTATTATCATAAATATTTAGAAAGTTATACTTTAAAAACAATGGAACATGGCTTAAATTACTATATTTGCAACCTAAAATTTAGAAATAGAAACTCATTTAATTTTATTTCTTATTTAAAGTACAATAAATGAAAGAAAATAAAGAATATGATGATTGGACACTAGTAATAAAAGGTCATTCATCATTATTTGATATAAAATTCAATGATCTTTGGAGGTATAGAGATCTATTAATGATGTTTGTAAAACGTGATTTTGTCAGTTTTTATAAACAAACAGTTTTAGGTCCATTATGGTTTTTTATACAGCCAATTTTTACAACATTGGTTTTTACTTTTGTGTTTGGTAATCTTGCAAAAATTAGTACAGATGGTTTACCACAACAATTGTTCTATTTATCAGGTATTACAGCCTGGAATTATTTTTCTGATTGTTTAACCAAAACAAGTACCGTATTTAAAGATAATGCTGCCATTTTTGGAAAAGTATATTTTCCAAGATTAATAATGCCATTAAGTATTGTTGCCAGCAATCTAGTTCGTTTTGGTGTACAATTAATTTTGTTCTTAATAATGATGGCTTATTTCGGATTGCAAGGTGCCAATTTTCATATCACTTATGCCATTTTAATTTTTCCATTGTTGGTGATTATGATGGCGTTATTAGGATTAGGTTTGGG
>JAYTVI010000257.1:0-2820 GCA_043744095.1 Flavobacterium sp. | reverse complement strand
TAAATTTAATAAAATAAATTAGAATTATTATTATTGTTATCATTAGGTTTTGTAACTTTATAATTGATTTTTCGTAAATACTATTTCATTTGAAGTAGGGCAAATTTCTTTTGAAGTGTTTATTAATTATCAAAACAAATTATCCTCAATTCAATAATTTAAAATTCAAGTATTATGGCGACAAATTTTGAAATCATAGAGAAAGAAAATATTATTTCTCTAAAATTCCCAGATACAGAAGTGCTTTCTGATGTAAAAGATATTTATCAAAGAAACAATGATCTAAATAGGGCACAAGCTTTAGGCAATTTAGAACATTCGAAAATTAAAATCTTTTTTGAAGACAATCAATCAAAAAAAATGGTAGAAACAACTGTTTGGGCTGTAACTGATAAAAGTGTTATCTTAAAAAAAGGAGTAGGAATACCCATAAATAGAATTATTATGTCATTATAACATAAAAGCACCAACAATTAGTTGGTGCTTTTTTATATTAACTGTATTTAATTATTTTTCAGTTTGATTTCTAAAAACTAATTTTCCATCAAAACTATCTAATAGAATACTACTTTCTGTAGTTATTTTTCCTGCCAAAATCTCTTTTGATAATTCGTTTAAAACTTCTCTTTGAATAACTCTTTTTACTGGTCTTGCACCAAATTGTGGGTCATATCCTTTTTTAGACAAATAAGCAATTGCCTCTGGAGTTGCATCCATTGTAATACCTTGAAGAGCTAACATTTTGGTCACACTTTTTAATTGCAATCCTACAATTTGAGAAATATTAGCATTAGTTAATGGTGTAAACATTACAATCTCATCTATTCTATTGATAAATTCTGGACGAACAGTTTGTTTCAACAATCCTAAAACTTCTACTTTTGCAGCTTCGGTTGCAACTTCAATTCCACCTTTAAGATTTTCAAACTTTTCTTGTATAATTTGACTTCCCATATTGGATGTCATGATGATAATCGTGTTTTTAAAATCAGCCAATCTTCCTTTATTATCTGTCAAACGACCTTCGTCTAAAACTTGTAACAAAATATTGAAAGTATCTGGATGCGCTTTTTCAATTTCGTCTAAAAGTATTACTGAATAAGGTTTTCTTCTTACAGCTTCGGTAAATTGTCCGCCTTCATCATAACCAACATATCCTGGAGGTGCACCAACCAATCTACTTACGCTATGACGTTCTTGGTATTCGCTCATATCGATTCGTGTCATGGCATTTTCGTCATCAAAAAGATATTCGGCAAGTGCTTTTGCCAATTCGGTTTTACCAACACCAGTTGTTCCTAAAAACAAGAAAGTTCCGACTGGTTTTTTCATATCCTGCAATCCTGCACGACTTCTTCTAACAGCATCACTTACTGCTTCTATAGCTTCTTCTTGACCAACAACTCTACGGTGCAATTCTTCTTCCAGTTTTAGTAATTTTTCTCGCTCTCCTTGTAGCATTTTCATAACTGGAATTCCTGTCCATTTTGCCACAACTTCTGCAATATCTTCACGAGTGACTTCTTCTTTTATTAAGGAAGTTCCACCAGATTGTTCCTCTGCTAATTGTTTTTGTAAAACTTCTAATCGTTCTTGAGCTTCTTTTATTTTTCCGTAACGAATTTCGGCTACTTTCCCGTAATCGCCTTCACGTTCTGCACGTTCTGCTTCGTATTTAAAATCTTCTATTTCGGTTTTAATAGTTTGAATATTGTCAACTACATCTTTTTCCGATTTCCATTTGGCAAAAACTTCATTTCTATCTTCTTTTAAATTTGCCAAGTCTAGACTCAATCCTTTTATTTTGCTCACATCATTCTCACGTTTGATGGCTTCAATTTCAATTTCTAGTTGCATTATTTTTCTATCCAAAACATCTAATTCTTCGGGTTTGGAGTTGATTTCCATTCTTAATTTTGATGCTGCTTCATCCATCAAATCGATTGCTTTGTCTGGAAGAAAACGATTAGTGATATAGCGTTGCGATAATTCGACAGCTGCAATTATAGCTTCGTCTTTTATTTGTACTTTATGATGTGTTTCATATTTTTCTTTAATACCACGAAGGATAGAAATCGCACTTTCGGTATCAGGTTCGTCAATCATAATTTTCTGAAAACGACGTTCTAGTGCTTTGTCTTTTTCAAAATACTTTTGATATTCATCTAAAGTTGTTGCTCCAATTGCTCTCAATTCGCCTCGAGCCAAAGCTGGTTTCAGAATATTTGCTGCATCTATTGCACCTTCACCGCCACCAGCACCAACAAGTGTGTGAATCTCGTCAATAAAAAGTACAATATCTCCTTCGGCAGCAGTAACTTCTTTTACCACAGATTTTAGACGTTCTTCAAATTCGCCTTTGTATTTTGCACCAGCAATTAAAGCACCCATATCTAGAGAGAAAATAATTTTATCTTTTAGATTATCTGGCACATCACCATCAACAATTCTGTGTGCTAAACCTTCTGCAATAGCAGTTTTACCAACTCCAGGTTCACCAACTAACATTGGATTGTTTTTGGTTCTACGAGTAAGAATTTGCAATACTCTACGAATTTCTTCATCACGACCAATAACTGGATCTAGTTTACCATTTCTAGCCAAATCATTAAGATTTTTAGCATATTTGTTTAACGAATTATAGGTTTCTTCAGCAGATGCAGAAGTTACACGTTCTCCTTTTCGAAGTTCATCAATGGCGGATTTTAAACCTTTTTCGGTTACACCTTGGTCTTTTAAAATTTGAGCAACTTTACTTTTTGAACCAAAAATGGCAAGAATTAAATGTTCAATCGAAACAAATTCATCGTTCATTTTTTT
>JAYTVI010000256.1:0-9438 GCA_043744095.1 Flavobacterium sp. | reverse complement strand
AGATCTTGTATTGGCTTCATATGATGGTTCTTATTTAGCAAAAGATGTTGAACCAAAACGATTTGAATATGTTCCTTATCCTGAAAATTATTTTGATTTGAGTAGAACTGTTGTTGGTTGGCAAGAAATTTTTCCTTTATTTACATCAGGAACTATAGAACCAAATGCAGGTGCAAATGGTCCCATATACTCAGGTTTTGGTGCTGGTGTAATGTTTTTGCCTTCAGGGTTAGGGTATTTTAATATAACTACTGCTACAATTCCTGCTTATTCACCACTTATTTTTAGTTTCAAACTATACGATGCAAAACAATCAGATCAAGATGGAGATAAAATTTATTCTGATGATGAAGATTTAAATGGAGATGGAAAATTTACAAATGATGATACTGATGGTGATGGTATTCAAAACTATTTAGATACTGATGATGATGGAGATGGTTATTTAACAAAAAATGAAATTAAAAAGCCTGCTATTACTCAAGGATTGAGTCTTTATTATCCTTATAATCCAATTATTGATAATCCTGATACACCAGAAGATGAAACTGAAAATAAAGGTATTCCTGATTGTTCAGATGATGGAACATCTTTAACTAGATTAAGAAAACATTTAGACCCAAGTTGTCATTAGAAAAAATAAAAAAATCCCAAGTTTATATTCGGGATTTTTTTTATGCTATTTTTAAATCTTTTTAATTTGTTAGTTTTTTAGTAACAATACTTCCATCTTCTAATTTAATTTTTGCAAAATAAACGCTTTTTGCTAATATAAAATCGAGAGTAATTTGATTTTTTGATTGAGTAGTATGGAACGTTTTTATTAACTTTCCTGTAACATCAAAAACATCTATATTTTCTATATTCGAAGATGATTTTACTAATAATTTTTCGTTATTAATTTGAGCAATGACTGTATTTGGATTAAATGATTCAATTGCTAGACTTGGTGTAATATACCTCAACACAAAACGATCATTAAAAACACCAATTTCAGATACAAACTCATAAGGACTTTGTTTGATGTCGTGTATAATGTTTAAAAGTTTATCTTCTAGATAGACATTTTGATTTTCAAATAAACCATCATAATGATCAATTCTTATTGAATATGTGCCTTGAGAAACTGATTTATAGCCAATAAGAACTTCATCATTACTATCAAATGGTAATGCTCTACCTTGAATTGCAAGGTTTTCATTTGATAAAATAGAGTAAAAATTCAAAGAATTTACATCAAGTCTAATTCCATCAAATCCTCTATCCCAGTCATTTGTCGCTCCTTCTGCATAACCCACCAATATTTGATTAAAAGCACCTGCATTATTTATTATATTTAACCAAATACGATGTGATTCAAAATCAGTATCATCAACTAAAGATGAATTTTGATTTTCAGAATTATTAGAACTTCTAAAAAATTGAGCATTATTTCCTGATACTCTCATGTTATTTTTAAAAATTGCTTGACCACCAGGGATAGTAGCTAAACTTCTAGTAAAAAAAGCTTGTCCTGCTGCAATATATCCATTTGGTGCAGAACCACCAGTTGTTGCAGCTGTTCCAACTCCACCTAATTTATTCCAAGTAGCATAATCAGTTGCCGTATAATTTATTACAAAATCACCGTAAAAAGGATCTACAAATGCTGTACTTGGGGGAGAATTATGTGTCCAGAAATAAATAGTACCATCTATTACATTTG
This sequence comes from Flavobacterium sp., assembly GCA_043744095.1. Classification (GTDB taxonomy): domain Bacteria; phylum Bacteroidota; class Bacteroidia; order Flavobacteriales; family Flavobacteriaceae; genus Flavobacterium. The sequence continues at coordinate 7,733 of JAYTVI010000256.1, read as the reverse complement.
CATTAATGGCAAGATTCAAAAATGCACTTGCACTTACTGCTGAAGGATATGGATTACCAAGAAGATTGTATTTATCATTATTAGTTCCGACTCCAAGAGTTCCGTATAGTATTGGACAAGAAATATCTCCATTATTTGGAGTGCCAATAAAATTTGCGGTATATGGCACTTTTGTTGATGGTAAAATTGAATAGGTATTTGGACCTCTTATAATATATCCTTTTCTTGGATCCATAATTGTTGCAACAGATTCTTGATTCCAATTTCCGAAACTTCCACCTACAGTTGGAATCCAACTGTAATATTTGTCAGGTTGCGTGTTTGGGGATAAAGCACCCAAAGTATAATTTGAAGCAAGAGTTACTGGAGAACCCCAATAAGTATAATCGTAACGATAAATAGGAGGCGTTATTCTTTCCATATTTATGTTTCCGACATTAATTACATTGTTTATTTGAATTAAACTTGCTGAATTTTTTATTAAAAACTGACCACCAGCATTAACATTTACAACATCAGTTACGGTTAATGAATTTGAAGAATTTATTTGTAATATTCCACCATTTAAAATAGTTAAATTATTTGCGAATGCATTATATGAGGCACCAGAAATAATAGGTTTATTGGTAACATTCGGAATTACAACACAATCACTAGATGTAGGCACTCCGTTTGGTGTCCAATTTGTTGAAGTATTCCAATCGATATTACTAATTCCATTCCAAGTTTTAGTATTACTTATAGTAGCACTACCAATTCTACTTGCTGCAACTGCTGTACAATTAGAATCGCTTAATGCACTAACAGTGTAGGTTGTAGTTAATGCAGGAGAAACTGCAACAATATATGGATTTGTTGTGTTTCCTGTAACTGTAACAGGAGTTGTTCCGTCTGTATATGTAAAATTCCAAGGTGATGAGCCCGTTAAGGCAATACTTAAAGAAGCATTTCCCATACAAGTACTACCACTTCCAGTTATAGTAGATGTTGGTCCATTTATTACAAAATTTGCTGTTGTTCTAATTGTTGGATTACTGGGGCAAGCTGCATAAAAAGTTGTAGTACCCGGAGTATTTGTATTTGGAATTCCAGAACCAGTTACTCCAACAGGGTTAAATGGTGTTCCTGTTCCTATAGGCAGACCACCAGTTGCGGCAGTATACCATTGAATACTTCCACCAATAACTCCAGAAATATATCCTCCAGGTGGTGCGGTTACATTCCATTGATAGGTATTTGTTAGTAAAATACTTGTTCCAGAATATAAAGTAGAGATTAGTGTATAGGTTATTCCGGCAGTAAGAGTTGCAGTAAGTTGAGGTTCTAAAGCTGTAGGTCCACTATCATCATCACCTGTTATCCAAGTACCACTGCCACAAGATCCCGGAGTAAAAGGATTAATTACAATATAACCCATTGCATCATATGCCGCGGTATTTGCCATTGTAAACACATAACTTCCAGTTACACTTACTTGAAAATCTAAAGAAGTATAATTTGATGTAAGTCCTGCGCCATCAAACTGACAGCCTGTGGCATTTGTCATAAATATGATAGGACGTATTGCTCTTGGGTCAGAACCTTGATCCCAACCACCATTTATAGTTGTACCTAAATTTGATAGATTAGTGCAAACTGCGGTTGCTGTTAAAGTTCCATTTCCGCCTTCACAAACTGATACATTTGTAGTTACAGGAGGAGTTATTGTTGTTGTAAATGTAATTGGACCAACCCAAACTCCTTGATTAGCGCCACAATTTGATCTTACCCAAACATTATAAAAAGTACCAGAAGTCAAAACAGTAAGATTTACAGATGTAATTCCTGCCCCTGTAGATCCAGAAGCAACGGTAGTTGGTCCTGGTTGTGTTCCAGATGAAGAAACTATATATTGATATCCACTTGAAGGTGCAGGTGAAGCAGCTGTCCAGCTAATTGTTGCAGTTGTTAACCCTATGGCACTTACAATTATGTTAGTTGGATTACCGCTACAAGGCAAAGGAATTACACTAAATGTATAATCTTCTGTCTCTCCACTACCTATAGAACCACATTCTAATGGATTCGTAGACAAATAATCAGCACGAATTCTCATTCTATGATTTCCAACAGATGCATATGCAGGCACTGTAAAACTTCCTGTATTTGTGGCATTGTATCCACCAGATGCGAAAACTTTTTCGCCAACATCAGAAAAATCTAAATCATTATTCCAATCAATCCAGATATTAAAACCAAATGTTCCTCCTGTATATGCAGACGAAAAATTTACTGTACCATAAGGTTGTTGACTTACAGTTTGTGCAATAAAACTTCCATAACCAGTTGCAGAATATCCAGATCCATTATTTGTAATATTTGCAGTACCACCTGTAGTTGAAAAATTATTGATATAATAAGTAGAAGATGTTGATGTTGATGAACAATATCCAGTGTAAAAACTGCCTGGAGATGTCCAAATACTAAAATCACCACTACCGCAATTACTTCTAAAAAAAACATAATAAGTTGTATTTGCCGTCAATCCTATTATATTAGCTGTCAAACCTGCAACTGCTGTACCTGCAACAGTAGGTGTAGTGTTGCTAGTTGACACAATATATTGGTATCCACTTCCTGGTATAATTGTTGGCGGAGTCCAATTTATTGTAGCAGTAGTATTTGTTATGGCAGTTGTAGCTGTTAATGTTGGAGGAAAACAAGTAGGACTTAATGTAACACTAACATCATCAACAAATAAATACCAAATGTTTGCAGGTGTTATTCCGTGAAAACCAATATAAAAAACACCAGTCGATGAAGGTGTAAAATCAATAAATTTTTGGGTATATCCAACGTTTCCAGTTATAGTGGTACTAGGTAGAATTGTAGTTGTCATTGCACTAGATGAAGCAGAATTACCATATTTAACTTCTAATAATTCATCAGATCCAGAATAAACATATGCTCTTGTGTAAAAAGTTAATCTATAGGAAGTACCTGCTGTTAAATTTAATCCTTGCAAATAAAACCAATCATTCATTGAATTAACTTCATCATAAGCAATCCCCATTTGGTTTGCTCCAGAATTTGGTGTTACTGTTGTTGCATTTCCTAAAGAAGTTCCGTTACAAGTTTTCCAAAATTTCGTATCACTATTCGTGTTTTCTATACTCATACAAGTTGGTATTGCTGGTTGTGTAACTCCATCAAAATTTTGAGTATATGGTACATTTGTAGCTAAGCATGTTGTTGCAATACTTCCATTAACATAAGAGCTGCTACAGCCATTATTTGCTAATATTCTATAATAATATAAAGTACCATTGGTTAATCCTCCAATATTTAATGTTACTGTAGGATTTGTAACTGAAAATGGTGAACCTGCAATATTAGCAGTAAATCCAGCATCAGTAGTTACCTGAATCGAGTAATTGATAGCAGATGAACTTCCTCCAGTTGGTGTTGCCCAATTTAGAGTGAAACTATTTGTGCTAACACTTGAAGTTGTTAATGTATAGGGAACTGCTGGACAAGTAGTACCATTTCCAGTTAAAGGACCAGAAGTATTATACAAAGGACCTCCAGTACAGCTATTATTATGCGCATAAATAAAATAATAATAGCGAGTATTACCATTCAAACCAGTTCCTGGTATACTAGTAGTATTATTACTTTGTACAAATGTCAAACCACTTCCTAAAGTAGCAATATTGCCAGCATTATAAATAGTTCCGTTTACAGGTTGGGTTGGTGGCGTATTAGAAGTAGATTGAATCACTAAATATTCATTTGCCGAACCACTAAAACTTGCTGGAAGTGTTGTAGATGTTGGTGTTCCTAGTACAAAAGAAGTCGCTTGACTAGCAGGTGTTACACAAGGAGGTAAAGCAGTATAAACAAGCGATATATTATCTAAAGCAGCACCTGGAGATGTCCCTAAGGAACCATCATTTTGCCAAGTAAAAATTAATCTTACTGTTGTGCCTGCCAAAGAATTTGGTAAAACTACAGATGCAAGTGTATATGCAGGTGTAGCTTGTACAGTAGGTTGTGTCCACACTAAAGTAGCGCCAGTTAATGTTGTAGAAGTAGATGCAGGAACACCTAGAATAGGAGTTAAAGTATTTGGTGCAGTATATACAAGAGCTCTATCATAACCTGATTCTCCTTTTCCTTTCCAATAAAAAGACAAAGTAATTGCTGTTGCTCCATTCGGTACAACAACATCTCTATAAAAATGAGAAGTTCTTAACGCTCCAGTTTGATAGGAATAGGACGCTCCATTTTGAGTGACATAAGCTCCTCTATTTCCTGCATATTGCGTAGCAATTGTTCCTGTCTCCCAATAGTTGCTACCATCGGCAATAGTTGTCCATCCATTTGCGGCAAAGGTTGCTCCTGTTTCAAAACCACCATCACCAGTTGGTGAAATTAGCGTTGTTTGTGCATTACTAAGATTTGTATTTAAAAATACAAGAATGTAAAATATTACAAATAAATTTATTTTGCATATTTTATTAAAATTCAACGATTTAAAATCAAATTTCAAAAATGAACAATTGGTTTTAATATGTTGGTTTTTGTTTAAGGAGTAATTTTTAATCATAATTATTTCTATTTACAAAATAGTAATATAAAAATAATAATTTTTTTTTAAAAATTGTTAGATTGTTAATAACATTCCTTATATAGTTACAAAAAAACTGACATTGTTAACAATGTATATAGGAATAGTATCATTTTAAGAAGAAAATTAATAATTGATTAAAAACATGAAAAATTAAAATTGCTTAAACAGAAGTTAATATACTTTAACTTTATTAATTTGAAAAAACTACTTTTTTAAAATACCTTAAATCCAATTTTAAGGAATACAATTTTAATTTACTATTTTTGATTTTTATTATTCAAAAATGAAGTATTTATTATTTTTTTTAATTCTTTCTCCAAAATTAATGGTGGCACAATCAGATTTTGAAAAAGCAGAAACGCTTTTTATATCTAATAAATTTGAACAATCAAAAACTGTTTTTGAAAAAAGTTTAAAACAAAATCCCAATGATTTAAAAACGATTGAGTATCTTGGTGATATTCAATGCAATTTTAAAAAATGGGAAAAAGCAATTCCTTATTACGAAAGATTAAAAAAATTAAAACCCTCAGAAGCAGACTTTTTCTATAAATACGGTGGAGCACTAGGAATGCAAGCCAAAGAAAGCAATAAGTTCAAAGCATTATCTATGATGAGTGATATAAAAGCTGCCTTTGAAAAAGCAATTTATTTAAATCCAAAACACATAGGTGCTCGTTGGGCATTGATAGAAGTATATCTTCAATTGCCTGGAATTGTTGGTGGTAGTGAAAAAAAAGCTATAAAATACTCAGACGAATTATTAAAATTTTCTCCAATTGACGGGTATTTATCACGTGGTCATATTGAAGAATATTTTAACCGATATTCAAAAGCCGAAGTTCAATATAAAAAAGCAATAGAAGTTGGTAATTCTAAAACATCTTATCAAAAATTAGCAGATTTATATCAAAATAAAATGAATCAACCTGAAAAAGCCAAACAAACTATGGCGACTTTTAATCAAAAAAATAAATTTTAAATGCGTACACATTTTATAGCAATTGGCGGAAGTGCCATGCACAACCTTGCTTTAGCATTAAACAACAAAGGGTATCAAGTTACAGGAAGTGATGATGCCATTTTTGAACCTTCAAGAACAAGATTAGAAAAAAAAGGTTTGTTACCACAAGAAATGGGTTGGTTTCCCGAAAAAATAACTTCAGATATTAACGCTATAATTCTTGGTATGCATGCCAAAGCAGATAATCCAGAATTACTAAAAGCTCAAGATTTGGGGCTAAAAATTTATTCTTATCCCGAATTTTTATATGAGCAATCCAAAAATAAAACAAGAGTTGTTATTGGAGGTTCTCACGGAAAAACTACAATAACCTCAATGATTTTGCACGTTATGCATTTTCATAACATCGAAGTCGATTATATGGTAGGTGCACAATTAGAAGGTTTTGACACAATGGTACATCTTACAGAAAAAAATGATTTTATAGTTTTAGAAGGTGACGAATATTTATCTTCTCCTATGGATCGTAGACCAAAGTTTCATCTTTATCAACCCAATATTGCATTGATTTCTGGAATTGCCTGGGATCATATAAACGTTTTTCCTACTTATGAAAATTATGTAGAGCAATTTAAAATTTTTATTCAACTTATCACCAATGGTGGTATTTTGGTTTACAATGAAAACGATGTTGAAGTAAAGAGAGTAGCAGAAGAAGCCACAAATCCTATTAGAAAATTGCCTTACACCACACCAAATTATAAAGTTGAAAATGGCATTACATTATTAGAAACTCCAGAAGGAGATATGCCAATAGAAGTTTTTGGAGCGCATAATCTCAATAATTTAGCTGGAGCAAAATGGATTTGTCAAAACATGGGTGTTGATGAAGCCGATTTTTATCAAGCAATAGCTTCATTTAAAGGTGCTTCAAAAAGATTAGAAAAAATTGCAGAAAGCAAAACTAAAGTGGCATATAAAGATTTTGCACATTCGCCAAGTAAAGTTGCTGCAACAACCAAAGCCGTAAAAGAACAATATCCTTCAAGAAAAGTAATAGCTTGTCTAGAATTACATACCTATAGTAGTTTGAATGCAGAATTTCTAAAAGAATATCAAGGAGCGCTAGATTATACTGATGTTGCAGTTGTATTCTATTCGCCAGATGCAGTAAAAATAAAGCAACTTGAGGTAGTTACTTATGATCAAATTTCAAAATCTTTTAACCGAGAAGATCTGATTATTTATACCAATCCAGCCGATTTTAAGAATTTTCTTTTCAGTCAAAATTTAGAAAATTCAGCACTTTTATTAATGAGTTCCGGAAATTATGGAGGACTCAATTTTGATGAGGTAAAAAGTTTGATTTTATAATTAATCTAAATGGAACTAAATAACATTCCTATTACAAATTGGGCTGAAGATGATAAGCCGAGAGAAAAATTAATGCTCAAAGGAAAATCTGCTTTGAGTGATGCAGAACTCATTGCCATTCTCATAGGTTCTGGTAGTAGAAACGAAAGTGCAGTTGAGTTGTCAAAACGAATTTTGTCAAGTGTTGACAATAATTTAAATGCTTTAGGAAAATTATCTATTTCGAAACTTACCACTTTTAAAGGGATTGGTGAAGCAAAAGCAATTTCTATAGTTGCTGCAATGGAAATTGGTAGACGAAGAAGGGCAGAAGAAACTATTGAATTACAAAAAATCACTTCAAGTAAAGCTGTTTTTGATATAATGCAACCCGTAATTGGCGAGTTGCCTCACGAAGAATTTTGGGTTTTGTATCTAAACAATTCCAACAAAGTAATTTATAAATCACAAATAAGTAAAGGTGGAATTACAGGAACGGTTGCTGATACGCGTATTATTTTTAAAATGGCATTAGAACAAAATGCCACTAGTATAATACTTTCACACAATCATCCTTCTGGAAATTTAACTCCAAGTGATGCTGATATTCAAATTACAAAAAAATTAAAATTGGCTGCCAACCAATTAGAAATAAAAATTCTAGATCACATCATTATCACTGAAAACGGTTTTTTTAGTTTTAATGATGAAGGTATTTTTTAAATTGTCAAAAATGAAACATATTACCGATATTTTTTTTGATTTAGATCACACACTTTGGGATTTTGATGCTAACTCTGCTTT
>JAYTVI010000255.1:0-36822 GCA_043744095.1 Flavobacterium sp. | reverse complement strand
ATGTTCGTTTTCTAAAAGAACTTTCGATACAAACACGCAAAAGTTCAAAAATCAAAAAATGGTTGCTACTAGCCACGAGATTATTACTTTTTACCACATTAATTTTAGCTTTTGCACAACCTTTTTTTAAAGCCAAAGACAGCCTTAATAGCACAAATGAATTGTATATAGTACTTGACAATTCCTTTAGTATGCAAGCCAAAGGTAAAAAAGGAGAATTACTTAAAAGAGCTATCGAAGATTTACTAGAACAAACTCCAGAACAACAAAACTTTTCTTTGATTACAAACTCTGAAACTTTTTGGAATACCGATATCAAATCTATTCAAAAAGAATTGCAGAACTTAAAATACAGTCCAATAGCTTTTCAGTTCGAAAGTGCAATGAGCAAAATAAAAGCACATCAATCGCCTTATAATAAAGATGTTTTAGTTATTACAGATGCGATAGGACTTGAACAAAAACAACTGAAAAGTATTGATAAAAATTGGAATACACAATTTGTTATTCCGAAAATAGAACAAAAAAATAATGTGGCTATTGATCGTGTTTTTATCAATCAAACTTTAGATAATTTTTATGAAATTGGTGTAACAATAAAGGTTTTTGGAGAAGATTTTGCTTCGTTACCTGTTGCATTATACAATAACGAAAAATTAATTGCAAAAACTTTAGTAAAGCTTGATGCTAAAGAAAAAACTATAAATTTTACGATTCCAAAAGAAAATTTTAATGGCTATGTTTCTATTACAGATAATGCATTATCGTATGATAACACTTATTATTTTAGTATTTCAAAACCCGAAAAATTGAATGTTTTGAGTATTGGCGATACAGAAAAAAGTAATTTTCTATCTCGAATTTATACCAACGAAGAATTCAATTACACCAATTATAATATAGGAAGTTTAGATTATAATTCTATCGAAAAACAAGATGCAATCGTTTTGAATGAACTATTAGAGTTGCCTCAAGCATTGCAAACAACTTTAAAAACATTTTTAGAAAAAGGCGGCAATGTAATTCTGATTCCATCAAGTGAAAGTGCGTTAAGTTCTATTAATAGTTTTCTGGTCAATTTTGGAAAAACACAATTCAAATCTTATCAAAAAAACGAAAAACTGATTACTAAAATTGCATTCAACAATCCAATTTTTAATTCGGTTTTTGAAAAACAGGTGTCTAATTTTCAATATCCAAAAACACAGTCTTCATTTGAAATTAGTACTTCTAGTCCAGCGATATTAAGTTATAACGATCAAAGTGTTTTTTTAACCTCTAATCAAAATCAACTGTCTTCAGTTTACATTTTTACTGCACCTATTAATAAAATAAATTCAAATTTCCAGAATTCACCTTTAATAGTTCCAACTTTTTATAATATGGCACAAAGCACCCAAAAAACTGGTGTTTCTGCATTGGTAATTGGTGAAAATAATCCCATTCTGATTGATGCATTAGTAACAAAAGATGAAATTGTTGAAATAAGAAATAGAGATGAAAAATTTATCCCTGTTCAGCAAATTCTTAATAATAAAGTAAAATTAAATTGTACAGAATACCCAAAACAAGCAGGCAATTTTGGTATTTATAAAAAAGAAGAATTGATAAAAAACATAAGTTTTAATTATAACAGGACAGAAAGTAATCTCACTGTTTCTAATGAAAATTTATTATCCGATTACAAAACAATCGATTCTATAGAAACTGTTTATAATACTTTACAAACTGATAGAACCAATAACGATATTTGGAAATGGTTTGTAATTTTGGCATTATTATTTTTAGTCACTGAAGTACTCATTCAAAAATTTGTAAAATGAATTTAATTATCAGAGAAGCTAAAATTGTAGATTCAAAAAGTACATTTCATAATCAAATTGTCGATTTGCAAATTGAAAATGGAATTATTACTAAAATTGGAAATAAAATTTCGAATACTAAAAATGTTGAAGAGCTAATTTTACCAAATCTGCATATTTCCGAAGGTTGGTTTGATTGCAGTATTTCTTTTGGCGAACCTGGATTTGAAGAAAGAGAAACAATCGCAAATGGTCTAAAAGTTGCTGCAAAAAGCGGTTTTACTGCAATTGCATTGCAACCTAATTCTTTTCCAGTCCTTGATAATCAATCACAAATAAATTTTGTGCAAGCAAAAGCAAAAGATAATGCTACACAATTGTACCCAATTGGCGCTTTGACAAAAGAAAGTTTAGGAAAAGATTTAGCCGAATTGTATGATATAAAAAATGCTGGTGCAATTGCTTTTGGTGATTACAACAAAAATATTGATAATCCGAACTTACTAAAAATCGCTTTGCAATACTGCCAAGATTTTGACGGATTGGTAATTGCATTTTGTCAAGATACTAATTTAAAAGGTTCAGGAGTTGCTAACGAAGGAATAGTTTCTACACGATTAGGATTAAAAGGAATACCAAATCTAGCAGAAGAATTGCAAGTTGCTCGAAATTTATTTTTACTAGAATATACAGGCGGAAAAATGCATATTCCAACTATATCGACAGCAAAATCAGTTCAATTAATCAAAGAAGCCAAATCAAAAGGATTGAATGTTTCGTGTAGTGTTGCTGTGCATCATTTAGTAGTAACAGATGAAAAACTCGAAGGTTTTGATACTCGATTTAAAGTTTCGCCTCCACTACGAACAGAAATTGATCGATTAGCACTAATTGAAGGAATAAAAAATGGTACAATTGATATGATAACTTCCGATCATAACCCAATTGATATTGAGCATAAAAAAATGGAATTTGATTTGGCGAAAAATGGCACAATTGGATTAGAAAGTGCATTTGGAGCGCTTCAAAATGTTTTATCATTAGAAACAATCATAACAAAACTTACTGCTGGAAAAACTCTTTTTAGTATTCCTAATCAGCCTATTGAAGAAGGTAAAAAAGCACAACTTACCCTTTTTAATCCGAATGAAAATTGGGTTTTTGATAAAGATAGTATACTTTCAAAATCTAAAAATTCTGCTTTTTTAGGAATGACTATGAAAGGAAAAGCATACGGAATCTTTAATAATGGGAAATTAGTTTTAAACAATTAAATTATGAGTAATATAGTAGAAGAAGGCAAAACAGCAGCCATAACAAGTTATATTTTAATAATTGGTGTATTAATCGCTATGTCGATGAACTCTGAAAACAAGAATCCATTTGCATCTTTTCATATTCGCCAAGCTCTGGGATTGTCAATTACATTTATTTCTTTAGGAATGATTGTTAGTAATTTTGATAGTTTTATGATATCGGGTACAATGTGGATATTTGTTTCTATTTTATGGACATACGGATTATTTACTGCAATAAAAGGAGAAACAAAACCAATACCTTTATTGGGAAATCTATTTCAGAAAGCATTCAAAACTATATAAAAAAATGAAATTATCATTGCAATATCTCGTTCGTGAACCAAAAAATATAATAGAAAAAAACCCTTTACTCCTATTGTTACACGGTTATGGTAGCAATGAAGAAGATTTGTTTTCGTTTGCGAGTGAACTTCCAGATAACTATTTTATTATTTCGGTACGAGCACCATATGATTTGCAATATGGTAGTTATGCTTGGTATGCTATAAATTTTGATGCGGATGAAAACAAATTCTCTGATATAGATCAAGCTAAAAAGTCAAGAGATATTATTTCAAATTTTATTGATGAACTACAACAGAAATATCCTATTGATAGTAATAATGTCACTTTAATTGGTTTCAGTCAAGGTACCATTTTGAGTTATGCTGTTGCATTATCTTATCCCGAAAAAGTGCAACGAGTTGTCGCTATAAGTGGGTATTTGAATGTTGAGATGGCAGTTGAGAATTATCAAAAAAATGATTTTTATAAACTAAAAATATTTGCCTCTCACGGCACAGTAGACCAAGTAATACCTGTTGATTGGGCTAGAAAAGCAAAACCTATTCTTGAACAATTACACATTGAAACCACTTACAAAGAATATACAGTAGGTCACGGTGTTTCTCCACAAAATTTCTTTGATTTCAAAAATTGGTTGCTCCAGAATTAAATCTATTTTTGGTATAATAAAGATTGTATAGTTTCAAACGTAACTGTTTGGTCATCATTAATAAAATATTTCAACAATACTTCTCCCCAATATTCGCCATCACTATAATCTGCAATAATCCAACGGTGATTAAGGATTTTTACTTTATTGATAATAAATTTTTGAGCTCCAATTTGATCTTGCCCTGTGTAAGGATTTCCTTTTGGATTTGCGTTTAAATCCATTAATTTTTCAGTGACATAAGGAATCAATTTCTCGTAAGCAATGAATTTTTTAGCATTTCCAGAATCAAAATAATTTTGTGCATTTTCATTTTTTTCTAACGAAAAATAACTAGCATCTACCAATTTTGTTGTAATTGATGTAAGGCTGTCTTTGAAAGCGGTATTGGTTTTTTTGAATTGTGTTTCTTCAAAAGTTGTTTTTTTATTAAAATACATAAAAGTAAAAATATTCAGCAAAACAGCTAGAATAAAAAGGTAAAGGAAAAGTGATTTTTTCATGTTTATAATTTTTTTAAAGAGTAATCTCTAAGTTATCGTAGGCAACAAAAACATTTTCAGGCAATTTTTGTTGTATGTCGTTATGAAATCCAAAAGTATGACTAATATGAGTAAGATACGTTTTTTGAGGTTTAATTTGTGAAATAAATTCTAGAGCTTCATCTAAATTAAAATGAGAGTGATGACTTTCTTCCCGTAGAGCATTTATAACCAAAACTTTCACACCTTTTAGTTTTTCAATCTCAAGGGTATCAATCGTTTTTACGTCTGTTAAATATGCAAAATCATCAATTCGATATCCAAAAACTTGAAGATTTCCGTGATAAACATTTATAGGAATTGCTGTTTTATTTCCAATCAAAAATGGAATATTATTAATGACTTCTATAGCATTGACGCTTGGTGCTCCAGGATATCGGTTTTCGGTTTCAAAAACATAATCAAAACGGCGTTTTAAATTTTCGATTACACGTTGATGAGCATAAATAGGCATTTCGCCTATTTTAAAATTAAACGGGCGAATATCATCTAGTCCTGCAGTATGATCTGCATGTTCGTGAGTATATAGAATCCCGTCAATTCTTTTACAATGAGAAACTAACATTTGTTGTCTAAAATCTGGACCACAATCTATAATAAATGAATGATTTTCCCAAGAAATCCATACAGAAACTCGCAATCTTTTGTCTCTAGAATCTGAGCTTTTGCATACAGGATGCTCACTACCTATAACGGGAATACCTTGTGAAGTTCCAGTTCCAAGAAAATATACTTTCAATTGATTTTATTTTTTTACAAAAATAGTATTAATTCTCTTTCGTTAAAGTCCAATTTTGTTAACTTTGTAGTGTTATAGTCAAATAAAAAATGGATTTACAAATAAAATTGAAAGGTGACAAAGTCATCGAACAAATTCCTTCAACAAAAGATAAAGCTCTTCGTATCAATCTAAACGAAAATATCTATGGTACTTTTGCAGAAATTGGTGCTGGGCAAGAAACTGTTCGCCATTTTTTTAGATCTGGAGGTTCTTCTGGAACAATTGCAAAAGCAATGTCTGCATATGACAAAGATTTTAGTGATGCTATATATGGTATAGAAGAAGATGGTAGATATGTTACAGAAAGCAGACTAAAAAAAATGCTTTCGCACGAAGTAAATTTGATCGAACAACGATTGAGCAGAGAAAAACATCCTAATAAAATGTTTTTTAGTTATGCCAATACTGTTGCAACTATAGATTTTGCTAAACAATTTAAAGGACATGGTTGGGTTGGAATTCGGTATCAGATTGAGCAAGATGAAGATTATAATGATATCATTATACATATCAGATTTAAAGAAACTGATGCGCGATTACAACAAGAAACATTAGGTATTCTTGGTGTAAACTTGATTTATGGTGCATTTTATAAATACAACGACCCAAAAAAATTATTACGTTATCTATATGATCATTTAGATAAAGACCAATTAGAAATAGATACTATCAACTTTTCTGGACCACGATTTGCAGATGTAGACAATCGTTTAATGAGTTTACAGTTGGTCAAAAACGGAATGACAGATGCTGTAATGTTTGACCCAGAAGGAAAAAATATCCTGCCAGCAGCCATTTTATACAAAAAAAATATTCTAACACTTCGTGGAAGTTTCCGTCCGGTTACTAGTGTAAATATGGATATGTATGAGAAATCGCTAGAGATGTTTCTTGCAGAAAGTAAAGTTGAGAAGGAAAACACTTTAGTAATTTTTGAAATCACTTTATCAAACTTGCGTTCTGAAGGAGAGATCGATGAAAGAGATTTTATGGATAGAGCAGAATTACTTTGTTCGCTAGGGCAAACAGTTATGATTTCTAATTTTCAAGAATATTATAAAGTCGTTGAATACTTTGCAAACTATACCAAAGCAAGGATGGGATTGGCAATGGGAGTTAACAATTTGATTGATATTTTTGATGAAAAATACTATCGCCACTTGAGTGGAGGAATTCTTGAAGCTTTTGGGAAATTATTCTATCGTGACTTGAAAGTATTTTTATACCCTATGCTTGGTGAAAATGGAGAAGTAATCAATTCTGAAAATTTGAAAGTACATCCAAGAATGAAAGAGTTGTACAAATTCTTTAAATTTAATGGTAAAGTTGTTGATATAAATGATTTCGACCCACACAATCTTGAAGTTTTTTCACGTGAAGTTTTGAAAATGATTAGTAACGGAAAATCAGGTTGGGAAAACATGTTACCAAAAGGTATTGCTGAGTTGATAAAAGAACACCAACTTTTTGGTTATGATCCCAATAAAGTGTTGACTGAGAGTAAATAAATTATGTTTTTCATAAAAAAAATAAGCCAAAAAAACAATTGTTTTTTTTGGCTTATTTTATGATAAATTATAAGTACTATTTTAAAATTTGAGTAGTGTGTGCTTTTGTTTTTACTTCAGAAATTACATCATCAATAATTCCGTTTTCATCAATTACAAAAGTTGTTCTATGAATTCCGTCGTACTCTTTACCCATAAACTTTTTTGGTCCCCAAACACCAAATGCTTCAATAACAGATTTGTCTTCATCTGCCAATAAAGGAAAAGGGAAATCAAATTTGTTTCTAAAACTGCTTTGTGCCTTTGCACTGTCTGCACTTACGCCAAGAAGTTTATAATTATTGGCTTCAAACTTATTAAAATTATCTCTTAAATCGCAAGCTTCAGCAGTACAACCTGGAGTATTTGCTTTTGGATAAAAGAAAACCACTAGTTTTTTTCCTTTATAATCTGCTAATGAATGACTGTTTCCGTCTTGATCCTTTCCTGAAAATGATGGCGCTTTATCTCCTTTTTTTAATGAAGTCATATTTTATATTTTTTGAATATTGCAATTGCAATTGAAAATGATTTATTTTACATAAAAGTAAATAAATGACTAAAGAAGAAAAAATAACATTTGTTATAAATACGTTAAAAGAATTGTATCCGCAAATTCCAATACCACTAGATCATAAAGACTCTTATACTTTACTTATTGCAGTTTTGTTATCGGCACAATGCACAGATGTTCGTGTCAACCAAATTACACCATTATTGTTTGCAAAAGCAGACAATCCTTATGATATGATCAAAATGAGTGTGGAGGAAATAAAAGAAATCATCCGACCTTGTGGATTATCGCCAATGAAATCAAAAGGAATACATGGATTATCACATATATTAATAGATAAATACAACGGTCAAGTTCCTAAAAGTTTTGAAGCATTAGAAGCACTTCCAGCTGTTGGTCACAAAACGGCGAGTGTAGTTATGAGTCAAGCTTTTGGTGTTCCTGCATTTCCTATAGATACTCATATTCATCGTTTGTTATATCGTTGGAATTTGTCTAACGGAAAAAATGTTATTCAAACAGAAAAAGATGCCAAACGTATATTTCCAGAATCAATTTGGAATGATTTACATCTTCAAATCATATGGTATGGTAGAGAATATTCTCCAGCTCGAGGTTGGAATTTAGAGAAAGATATCATTACAAAAACAATAGGTAGAAAAACAGTTTTGAATAACTATTTCAAAAAAAAATCCCCAAAAACTTTATAATTTTTGGGGAATCTTTAAATGGTTGTCTTAATTAGCTATCGTCTCAATTTTCATATTACCAACTTTAAGATATGTTAAAGCTTTTGAGTAATTGAGTAAAAAAGATAAGGTCTCTTTTTTAGGTTTCATAGTAGTGGTAACTAATTTTTTTTTAGAGTAAATTTTTGCCATATTGTAATTTTTGTTTTTGTTACTATTACAACGTGTTTATTTACTTATTATTGTTTAATTAGTTAAAATAATTTGATGTTTATCAATTACTTTTCTCAAATTCATAATAGCATATCTCATTCTACCTAAAGCGGTATTGATACTTACGCCAGTTGCATCAGATATTTCTTTGAAACTCATATCTTGATAAATACGCATCATTAAAACTTCTTTTTGATCGTCTGGCAATTCAAGAACCAATCGATTTAAATCTTTTTCAACTTGCTCAGAAAACATTTTATTTTCTATTGTTAAAGAGTTGTCTGTTAATATAGAAAAAATAGAAAATTCTTCGGTTTCTCTATGCAAAGGCATTTTTTTGATTTTTCTGAAATGGTCAATTACCAAATTATAAGCAATTCGCATAACCCAAGGCAAAAATTTTCCTTCTTCGTTATATGAACCAGATTTTAAAGTTTGAATAACTTTTACAAAAGTGTCTTGAAATACATCATCAGCTAAATCTCTATCTGAGACTTTAGAATAGATGAAACCGTAAATTCTTGATTGGTGCTTATTAATTAGTGTAGCCAAAGCTGACTCGTCGCCTGACAAATAATTTTTTACCAATAATGCGTCTGGGGTTTGTACATTAGCCATAAAATTACTTTTTAGTTTAGTTTAAATAAAGTAGAGATTTCTCTAAAAAGTAGTTTTTTATAATAGGCAAATGTTAATTTAGAATTAATTATTAACCAAATGTAGGATATTTTTAATGTACAAACCAAACATTAACAATAAATTTAACAGAATTTATACAATAAAATACAAAATACTTTCAGTTTTACTTAAATAAGTAACTTTTTTTGCAAAATTATAAGGTTGTATTATAATAATCTAATTCACAATTACTTTTTTAGTACTTTTTTCTAATCCTGAAAATACAGTAAGTAAATATATCCCTTTAGAAAAATTTGAAACATCAATTATTTTGGTATTTATTGTTGTTTGCAAAATTCTATTTCCGATAAGATCATACAGCTCAACTTGATCAATATTAAAATTAGAAGTAATATTTATAATTCTGTTTGTTGGATTCTGAAAATAAAAATCTGATAACTTAGAATTTGAGAAATTACCTAAATTACAATTACTGCCTACAACATAAGAAAAATATTTAGTAACAGATAATCCACCAGCATATGCAAATTTAACTGCGTAATTAATTGTAGAACCAGTAGTTTGACCAGTAATTGTTTTGGTGAAAATATTTCCGGAAACATTGGTCATTTGTGATTCTGAGAACGGTGATTGTCTCCATAAAAAAGCAACTAGACCAACTTTATCAGTATCTAAGAGTTCAAAAGTAATTTTCACATCAGTTCCTAATGTATCAAAAGCATAATTATAACCGGTTGTAAATGATCCCATTTGTGCAATAGTATCAGTACCTGAACAACCAAATAAAGCGGTTGTAGAAGCATTTAAAACAATAGGATTGTTGATAGAAGAATTTCCTGCAATATCAGACGCAGTTATTGCAAAAGTATAGTTTGAATTAGGCAATAAATTTGGTATTATAACAGATTTTTGAACTCCAGAATTACTTGCTATAGGAATTGTTCCTCCACTATATGAAATATTATAAACAACACTTCCTGAATTGTCATTTGCATTTAATAACAATTCGATAGTAGAACTAGTTACGGCTCCAATAGAAGCAGTAAAATTTGTAGGATATTGAGTGTCAACTAAAGTATTTTGATATACTCTAACATAATCAACTTCCATTTTTGCTTGAGTAAAACTAGAAGGTATTGTTCCTGCAACTCCACCCATTGCTATATTTAATAATAAATATTGTTCTGAATTAAACGGCCAGTTATTTGGCGTTTTAACCGTTGGATTATAAGTATAAAAAGCAACACCATCAAGAAGAAAAGTAATTTGAAAAGGTGACCAGTTCATAGAATAAATATGAAAATCTGTATTTAAATTACTAGCAATAGTACCTCCAATATTTGTAGTATTTCCAAATGAAGAAGGTGTATGAAGTGCGCTTTGAATATAGTTTAATGGTTGTGAAGGTGTAATTCCATGTTCCATTATATCTATTTCTCCACAAACTGGCCAATCTGTTGATCCAAATGTTGTGTCAAAAAAACCACCGTCTTCGTTAACATTTTTTCCTAGCATCCAAATAGCTGGCCATGTTCCAGATTCTAATGGTAATTTTGCTCTTACATCTACTCTACCGTATTTGAAAGCAAATTTAGAATTTAATCGTGCAGAAGTATATTGTTTTGTTATTCCTTGATCTGTATATGGTTCTTTTTTTGAAATAATATTCAAATAACCTGCATTTATAAATGAATTTGATAACTGATTAGTGTAATGTTGTTCTTCACCATTAAACCAATTTCCACCAGCAGGCAATTGGGTTTGATGGTGCCAATTATTTGAATTTACAACTCCGTTTATATTAAATTCATCTGACCAAACTAAATTATTAAAAACTACATCTACTTGAGAAAAAGCAAGTTGTGAAGTTATAAGAAAGATTATTATTTTAAATAATTTTGAAACTTTTCTCATTTTGTAGTTTTTAATTTCTTCAGGTTTAATACTTCAAAAGTTCTGCATCTTTTTTTGCCAAAGATTCAAAGAGTAAAAAAAGAATTTTCAAAAATCTGTGAATCTGTGGCATTCTATTTCAATTATACTTCTTGGGCTCAAACCTAAGGTTCTTTAATATTTTAGTTTCTCATTTTTATCCCAAATTCCCCAATGTGCACCAACTTCGCCTTCTGGACCAGTTTTCCACGATTCGTCGAAAGATGAAAAATAAAAAATATTAATGTTATTTTGCTTGGACCAAAGTTGTGCATTGATGAAATATTTAAGTGCATTTTCTCTCGAAGGATGCGATTCTTTTATACTTTCACCGTGACTTGGCCATCCTGTTTCGGTAATAATCACTTTTTTTCCTTTAACTGCATCAAGCGCTTGATGGTACATTTGCTTCATATGATTTAATGAATAATCGCTAGGACAACCTTCCCAAAAAGGATAACAATTAGACAAAATTACATCACAGGCTTGAGTAATTCTTGGTTTTATAGTGAACTCATAATACGCATCAACATAACCAACAAGAATATGTGATGGAATTGCAAATTTTACTTTTTCGATAAAAACTAATAATTCGTCTTCTGATAAATCTTTGCGATACATTACTTCGTTTCCAACAGCAGCAATATCAACATAACCTTGATTGGCTAATTCAATTAAACCTTCAATTTCTCTTTGATTGACTTGATCATCATTTCCTAACCAAGCACCAACTAAGGTTTTGATTCCTAATTCGTGGGCAATTTTAGGAATAAATTCATTGCCTTCAGTACACGAAAAAGAGCGAATCCATTTGGTGTAAGGTGCAATAATTTTCATTCGTCTGCGCACTTGCGCTTCTGAAATAATATCACCTGGTTGTTGTCCGTCTTCATAAAGACTAAAACACAAACCGTGCATTCCTTGTTTTAGAGTATCTGTAAATAGGGTAATTAAATCAGCTTCCGATTTTGATTGAAAATCATAGCCTACAAAATCATCATAACTTAAATCGTTATTTTCATTTTTAAAATCAGAAAGATGAAAATTATATTCTGTTCTGTTTGACATAACTGTATTTGCTTTAGAACCTTTTATAGCTCACTTTTTCTACTATCTAATTCTTTTTTTATATCTCGCGCTTTTTGTTCAGTAAGATCATAATTTCTCATAACCCACATTGCAATTAATGTACCTGCAATTGGAACTCCTGAGAAAAACAATCGCAATCCTGTAACTGCACCTTCTGGTTGGGTTGGAGCACCAGCTTTAAAGGAAACTGCCGACATAATTACACCCGTTAGCAAACCTGCAATTGCAAATCCGAATTTCACCATCCACCAATAAATAGCTCCAAAAACGCCTTCTCGTCTTTTTCCAGAAGTGAGTTCATCCATATCACAAACATCAGCTGTCATTGACATCATTAGTGTAAATAAACTACCTATTCCAAATGAGAAAAATGGTAATGCAAACAAAAATAGATATGGTTTACCAGGAATAAAAAGAAACCAAAGTAAAATGTAGCCAATAATTGAAATTCCTTGAGAAATTAAAAAAGCGGTCTTTTTTTCCATTTTTTTCGACATCCAAGCAACAATTGGAATTACAATAAAAGTTGTTGCTAGTGCTCCTAAACAGCCAAAAAGTGTAGGCCAAATTCCTGCTGCACCAGTATCGCCATTAAATAAATAATAAACAACTATAAAAAAAGTAAAACCCGCAACGGTATTAAAAGCATTGAAAATTAAAAATGTAGCTATACATAATTTTCTGAAGGGTTTATTTGAAAAAGCTTCTTTGAAACTTAATAAAATTTCTTTTAGACTGCCACCAATAGTTTTGAAAGTAAGAGGTTCAAGAGTATCGTCAAATTTTGTTGATTTGCTTTTGATAAAAATTGCTGGAACCATTGCCAAAAACATAAAAACACCACCAACACAAACTGCAAGTGTTCGTGTAGCTGTATCGGCATTTGGAAACCAAGATGGATCATACATAACTACCCAAAACCAAGGAGCAATTACCCAAGCCCATTGTCCAATCCATTGAGAGATTGCCATTATACTTGTTCTTTCGTGGAAATCATCGCTCATTTCATAACCCATTGCAACATAAGGCACACTAAAAATTGAAAGTCCAATATGAAATATTAAGGACCAAATTAGAAAAAAAGTGAAGTTATACATCACACTATCTTCTCGATGCAATTGCCACATAATCATAAACGAAATTCCCATTAGTATTGCTCCAAAAAAAACATACTGTCTTCTTCTTCCCCAAACTGATTTTGTATTATCTGAAATAAATCCCATTATAGGATCAAAAAATGCATCTACAATTCTTGGCACAAAAAATAAAACACCCCACATCCAAGATGGCATTCCTAAATTTTCTACCAATACAACCATAAAAATTCCTAATGCAGCAGGAAACATTTGGTTGGCTAACATTCCTAACCCAAAGGCTACTTTTTGACTGAATGCAACTTTTTTATTTAAACTACTTTGTTCCATACTATTTTATTTAGATTTTAAAACTATTGTTTGTAATGCATTTCCTGGTATAGAAATAACTTTGTTTTGATTGTATATATTAATTTCGATGGTATAATTATATACTGTTGGATTAAAAACGACCAACGCAATACTTCCATCAGGATTTTTTACAGCAGTTGCGACTACTTCTTTAGCATCAATAGTGCAACCAATTTTTACTGCATTTGGACGCATAAATTTACTAAAATGAGCCATTGTGTAATATAATGGTGTAAAATAAACTTCATCTTTTTCGGGATCAACGATGATTGGCGCAACACACCAATTTTTGAACCAATTTGGTCCACCTTGTTTGTCGAGCACCATATTCCAATCTATCCAACCATCAACATAATTATTTAGACATCCAATAATATCATTGGCATAACGATGCACTGGGGCATATTTTGGATGTAAATATTTGTCATGTTCGCTTGCCCAATCCCAACCCCAATCGGTGGCTTCTTTTTGCCAATACCATTTATCATCTTGCCATTTTGGAATTTCAGAATCGATGCATCCTTCGGTTTCGATTAGGTATTTATTGGGTGCTTTTTGATGTGCATATTGCAACGCATCAGGAAAAACTTCATAAGTACTTTCGTACCAATGAATGGCTGTTCCTGCAAAATAATTTGAAGATTTTTCTTCACGATACATTTCATCAACCCATTCTTTTAAACCTGCACGATTTTGGTCGTAACCAAAAATTTTGATTTTTCCCCAATTGTCTTTTTCTAATTTTGGTCCTAAATGATTTTGAACAAAATCGGTCATTTCTTTTGGAGAAAATAAGGTACTTTCCCAATTGTTTCCGTTTCCGTGAGGTTCATTAATTACTGTAATTCCCCAAATATCAATACCTTCTTTATTATAAGCATTCAAATATTTTGAAAAATACAAGGCAAAAACATCATTGTATTCTGACAATAATTTTCCACCAATATAGCTTTTGTTGTCTTTCATCCAGGGTGGACAAGACCAAGGCGAAGCAACGATTTTGAAACCTTCTTTTGAAATAGCTTTGGCTTCTAAAATCATCGGAATCAAATCGGATTTATCGTCTTCTATAGTAAAATGTTTCAAAGACCTATCATTTGGGACTTTGGCATAGGTATAATTGCTCAACGAAAAATCGCAAGATGCAATATGAGTTCGAGTTAAAGAATAATTAGCACCATTTTCACTAAAATAAGCATCGAGAATTTTTTTGCGTTTTTCTTTACTCAATCGATTGAGTAAAGAAGCCGAAGCCTCGGTAAAAGAGCCGCCAAATCCCGTAATAGTTTGGAATTTTTCATCCGGATTTAAGTTGATTGAAACTTTCTTTTCAGTTTTAGAAAAATCATCAATTTTAGTCAATGAATTGCCTGATTCTGAAGTCTCGTAAACTTGAATCTCTAAAGTAGCTTTATTACTTTTACAATTGTACATTGAAACAATTATTAAAATGAAAAATAGAAGTTTCATTAGTTTTATCATAAATCATTTATGAATATTATTTACTTTTTTAAACCATTAAGGTATTAAGTTTATCAAAACTTAATTGGTGCTTTTTTATTTATTATTTAGTTAAAAATATTTAATTTTTGGGCGGAATTTGAACTGTTTTCATTAGTTGTTCTTTATTACCATTAAATGTTTTGATAATACTATTATCATCTCGTTTTAACGATTTTAAACTATTACTATTTTCCCATAACCCGAACTTAATTTTTCCATCTACAGTTATCAATCCGAAGTGATTTTCGGAGCCATTTGGATTTCCAGTATCTTTCCAAGGTTCGTCAAATAATTCAAAGAAAAAACACGAAATTCCTTCTTTATTTGTCCAATCGCGCATTGCTTTATAATATAATCCTTGTTTGTATTCGTCAGATGCTTTGGAACCTTCATTGCCATAAAAACCATCAGAACTTGATGCCCAACCTGTTTCGCCAATGTGAATTGGTTTACTTAGATTGATGCTTTTAACATAATTCTTAACTGTATTGTATTGATTTTTAGCAAATTCTAAAGAACGATTCATCGCAGCATGTACTTTTTCTATATCAGAAAATGCTTCTTCATTATTTGGAATTTTCCAAAAATTTGGGTTGTAATGTGAGTTATGATATGGATAAGT
The DNA here is from genome assembly GCA_043744095.1 of Flavobacterium sp. Classification (GTDB taxonomy): domain Bacteria; phylum Bacteroidota; class Bacteroidia; order Flavobacteriales; family Flavobacteriaceae; genus Flavobacterium. The sequence goes on along the minus strand of JAYTVI010000255.1, from coordinate 21,251 downwards.
GTGCATTGAAACATAATCGACAGCGTTGATTAATGCTTCTAAATCTTTGGTTTTATAGCTTTCATCTAATCCGCCCCAAGAAGCAAAATCATCAGATGAAGTAATCCATACATTTTTATCTAATTTATTTTCTTTTTTGAGATTTTGAAGATGATTAACCCATTTCAAAATTACGTTTGGTTGCACATAATAACTGGTTGCCCATTTTACCATAGCTTCGTTTCCAACAGCGATAATTTTTATAATATCAGGAAATTGATTTGCTAAAAGAACTGCTTCATTTATCTCTACTTCATTGCGTTCGCTTTCATCAAAATGGTACGGTTCAAGATTTGTCCAAGCGTTTTTGCAATCTATCCAAGCGCCGAGCATAATGTACATTTCAAAAGTTGGATCTTCTTTTTTTAATTCGGTTATGGCTTTTAAGATTGTTGAAGTTTCGGCTAAATGCACATTATAGGTGCGAATTACTTTTATATTTAATGCTGCTAAAATTTGTAAATCTTCTTTTACTTCTTCAATTGTGGGTTGAATATCTCTTGTGTTTTTTCGATAACCACCATAAGAAATGGCTAAATAGTTTGGATTTCCTAATATATCTTTTGCCGTCACTTCTTTAATTTTTGTATTAACTTCTTTAGATTGCGTTGGTTTACACGAAAATGTTAACAATGACAAAATCAGTTGCAAAATCAATATCAATTTCAATTTCAATGGCAAATAAGCAATTGAAGTTGGATGATATTTTGAAAGATTATTTGTCATTATTAATTTATTACTTTAAATCATTTTCTAAAATAGGCACTTCAATGTGATGAATTGTTCCTAATCTTCCGAAAACCTGTTTACTTATTGTTTGATCTAAATGCAAAGCATTTACTTTTTTAGAAGTTCCATCGTTTAAAAATAATTCCAAATAAGATTGATTTGAGATTTTATAAACAATTGGAATTTGACAATAGGTAAATGCCAATGAATTTACTTGCAATTCAATTGTTTGTTGCTTGAAATGAATGTCAACAAAATTAAAATTGGTAGTTTTCGTAAGAAATTCTTCTTTTCGCAACAAACACGGATTAAAATATAGTTTACCTTCTTTTACAAAAACACCTAATTCGCCAAATCGAGATAAAATATCTTCTTTGACTTGACCAGTCATTCCTGGTTGTTGTGCACCTTTTCCTGCTGGCGTATGCGAATAAGGATCGGTTGGAAATGCTCCGTATAATTGAGGTGATTTGTGCACACCAATTCCTTCGTTGATTTCGTAATAATGCTCTAATAATCTTCCAATTACTTCATCTGATTCTTTTTCCTCAATAGCTTTTAAACAACATTCTTGAACTGCCAATTGCAATTTGGAAACCATATGCCAATAAATCGACCCCAAACCTTCGTATCCATAGAAAGTTCCTGAACGACCAGTAAATGATTTGTGATTGAAAATAGTTTCAAATGCTTGTAATACTTCCTTTTTATCTATTTCTGCTTGTGTTGAAAATGATGTTTTTGAAAGTGATTCTAAGGCAATTTCTAAATCGGCTGCATTTTTGAAATTTCCGTTAAAATGATAATTTCCATTGCAATCCATTTTGATTATTTGAGTGTTATTTGCTGCAATTAAATTGGTCAACAATTCCGATTTAGAAATGACTTCGCTTGAAATTGTATTTTTAACAAGGAATTTTGCTAAATTTTTGTTTGGATATAATATATAACTGTATTGATCTTCTCTAAAAAGTTTGCTGTTTTTCAAACTATCTAGCACACTTAACGCTTCTTTTGATGACAAATATCCTGAACTCAAAACGGCAACTTGACCTTCGAGCATTTCGCTCAGATAGGAAATAGAAACTTCATTTTCGTTTTCAACGGTCATTAAATTATAAGCTTGATACAAATTGTCTACTTTTTTATTTGCTTCAATAGAATGATCGATAAATTTTAAACTTACTTCAATAAATCGTTTTAAACCAGTCATTGAATGTGTTCTTTTATTACCCCAAAAGCCATTTTGATAAACTTGGTTGCGGTATTCTGAAGCGGCATTTCCGAGCGCATCTAATATTAATTTTCGGTCAATATCGTTGAATTTTCCATTTAATAAAGATTCGTATTTTAATAGATTTTCTCTAATTGAATGATAGAATTCTACCATTTCATTAGATATTTTGATACTTTCAACATCAGTATTTTCTACTAATTTATGGAAATAATTTAAAAATCTTCTTAAGTAATATAAAGTAACCATCGAAACTCCATTTCCTACTAAAGCATTATTGGCGTCATTCCATTCTGGGCGTTGTGTGTTTAACCAAATGCCACCTTCTGGAATAAAATTCGACATTTTAGCTAAAACGGTAGCCAACAATTTTTCAATTAAATTGACTTTATAAATGTCGCCGTTAGCATCTTTTAATAAAGTTCCATCGGCTCCAATTTTAGTTCTTTCTTCACGAATTTTTATGTCTAAATCGTGATTAAATTGAATTGTATCTTTAGGATTTTTAAGAATATCGTCGTAGGATTTTATAACATAAGGTACGTTGGCATATACAAAAATATCCTTATTAAAAAGTTCTTCTAATTTTTTTGGTTGGTGTTTTTCAATTATTTCCAAAAATTTCAACAAATAAATTATTTGATGATCGCCCCAATATCCTATGTACGACCACGGATTGTCTTCTTCAACAGTTTCCCAATCAAAACCATCTTTGGTAACTCGATACGGATTGTATCCATCAAAAGTGGTTGCGTTTAAAAATTTATGAATCATATTTTCGATAAACTCAGGAAATGAATGTGCTAAAGCTTCCCAATTTTGGAAAATATCACGCCAATTTCCTTCATAATCTAGAATTTTAGAACCATCAATTTCACTTTGTGTATTGATTGAAAATTTATTCCAAGGTCGGCTTGGATCGCCGTGTCTTCTGCTGAATTTTAATGGTAAATATTCTAAACTTAATCGTTCAAAATCAGAATCATTTTGCTTAGATGCGAATTCTTTTATCGTTTCTAAACTAAATAAATCTGAAAGTTCATTTAAGTTTTTTTCTAATTTTTGAAAAACTAAATGATTTGCTTTATAGATATACTTTAAGAAATCTTGTTTTTCTATTTGATAATTGAAATCGAAAATTCCGCCACGCATAATATTGAAAAGTGTATTGGCAAAATGACGTGTATCTCTTAAATTATCATTTGTAAGTTGCAAAGCATCAGACGAAGCATTGAGTTCTATTAGTTTTTTTGTTCCTAATTCAATGTCCTGATTAATTACTTCTTCAAGATTTTTTTGAGTTTGAATCGTATTAATTATTTGAGCAATATCCGAATGATCTTGGTTTACGTTAGCTACAATTGTCCATTCTTGTTTTGAATTTTGATTTAACTTGATTTCAGAATTTAAAAAATAAGCACCTTTTTCGCCTTTAATATCGTCTTCTAAAGTTACTTTTTGTTTTTTTCTAAAATTTGAAAGTTGTAACGATGATACTAAATAAGATGGGTTTTTCATTCCGAAAGACCAAGCGATATTTGATTTTAATGCTTCACTTGGTTCGGCTTTATCAACAATAATTGCGCTTAAAGCAAAAATTCCTGAGCCACTTTGTTGGTGTAATTCGCTTCTTTTGTAGGCATCTACTAAATTACTTGCTGCATTTTGCAAATCGCTAGTAACTCCGTAAGGCATTATGTTTTGTATTCCATCAAGTACATTTATCTGATAATTATTTTCTGATTGATTAATTAATTCGGATTTTCTGACAAATCCGAACTTATTACTAGAGTTCCAATGGTATCGAAAAGTGATTTTTAAATCGTGGTTTATTTCTTCGAAAACTACTTTATTTCCGTAAATATTTTTATATAAATTTCTAGAAACATTAAACATATTATGGGAAAATCGTTCAGAGAAAGGTTCCCAAATTTGAATTTCATTATTATGCTGGATTTGAAAAATAGATTTGCTTCCAGTAATATCATACGATTCAGTAATCTTATCATCAGTATAATATGGAAAAAGTGCAAACTCAGCATTTTTTCGACCAGCTGTTAATCCGCCATTGCTTGAAATAAACATCCAATGATTGGAGTCACTCACAATACTCATAAAAAAAGGACGCATAGCATCGTTATTATGAATTTTGTAAAATTTTTCATTGTTTAAAGTAATAACATCCAACGATGTTACTTTCTCTTCATTTTCGACTAATAGGTTTTGGCTAATATTCATGATGTTATTATGAAATTCTATTTTATATTTTTTCCAATTTTAAGATTTTTACCTAGAATAGTTTTTCGATATTTGATTAATTTTAAATTATTCGTAAACTCTTACATAATCAACCAACATTGTCTGTGGGAAAACTGTTTCAGTATTTGGATTTCCTGGAAAATTTCCACCGACTGCCATATTTAGAATAATATAAAAAGGTTTATTGAAAACCCATTCTCCAGTAACATTTTTTGGAGTAATTTGGTTATACAACACATCATCAACATAATAATTGATATAATTTTTGCCCCATTCTATTCCGAAAATATGAAAGTCATTATCAAATCTATTATTGGTTAATGAATACTTTTTAGTAATTGCATTTCCACCAAAATATCCTGGACCATGAACAGTACCAAAAACCGTTGTTGGGTTGTTTCCTAGATATTCCATAATATCAATTTCGCCACATTGAGGCCAAAGTACAGTATCAGAATCTGCACCTAACATCCAAAATGCTGGCCATAACCCTTTTCCCCACGGCAATTTTATACGTGCTTCAAGTCGACCATATTTTTTTTCATATTTTCCTTTAGTTAAGATTCTTGCAGAAGTAAACTCAGAACCCATAAAAGATTCTTTGACAGCTGTAATTTTTAACAACCCATTTTCTACCACAATATTTTGAGGTCTATCGGTATAATATTCTAATTCGTTATTACCCCAACCATTATTTCCTGTACCTATATCATAACCCCACAACGTTGAATTTAGAACACCATTAGTATCGAAATTATCTTCCATTACTAAGTTGTTCATAGTAGTTACTTTTTGTTTTTCATCAGAAGAACAAGAAGATAGTGTGATTAATACAGCTAAAGACAGTATTGATTTTATATTTAAATTCATTATTTTAATTTTTTAAGTTTAATATTTTGATTATGGTTTATAGAAATATATGTTATCCATGTAAAAATTAGATAATGAAGAGCCATTGATATTCTCCATGATAATTAATCCGATATTGTTTTTATTAACCAACGTAAAAGGAGCATCTATAGAAATCCAAGTGTTTGCTTGAACTTGAGATGCCCTTACAAATATTTGTTGTCGAGTATCATCCTGTGGATTACCATTATCTACTTGATTTGGACCCCAATCTTCAATTGAAACTAGAAAATCAAAATTTGCTGGTACACTATTAGGTATATACATATCAAAGTGAATGTTTGTCATTCCAGTTGCATTTAATGTTGGATTAGAAGTTGCAATTCCTACATAATTAAAAGTTGTATAATTTAAAAAATTATTACCATTTACTGAAAAGTCAGCAGAACCTGTAGTTGATCCTGGTGTCCAGAATCCATTGTAGTAAGTCACCGGAACATTGGTATAACTGTCACTAAAAATTGATAATACTTTACTTGGATCTCTTGTAGGTGTTGGAGGCAATGAAAAAGCACCAAGAGAATTAACAGTTATAGAATCAATAGAATTTAACCCACCTACAAAATTATTTGTAGTATTTAAAGAACCTCCAATATTAGCCGTAATAACAGTACTCCCTGAACCTACTACAGTAATTAATCCTTTTGAATCAACCGTTGCTACATTTGGATTTGAAGATTTAAACACAAAATAATCAGGAGCAGGAAATACCGCTTGATCTAATCCGGATGGCATATTAAAAATTTCTTTTAAGTCTGCAATTGGAATTGTAACTCCTATAAATGAACTAATTGTTTTATTTACACCATTTGCAATTGTAGGTCTTGGTTGACCGATTGTTCCTAATTTTTCAAATTTTAGTTCATCTATCCAAAAAATGTATCCCGAACCATTGGTACCTTGAGTACCTGTTGCATATCTAAACATTCCTCTTTCGTAGATCAGTTTTGCTGCATCTGGAATTGGAATAATATATTTTTTCCAATTGGTACCAATACTTACATTTTTCATCGTTGTTATATATTTATTCGGGGAAAAATCTTCTCCAAAACCAATTTCACCAACAGTGACTCCTTGTGATGCTTTCGCCCAAAAAGTTAAAGCGTCGTATCCGGATAAATCACGACCTGCTCCATCAATTCTAAAAATACCTCCAGCATAATTACCTTCAGGATCGATTGAATTAGGTACATCAAAGCGCATAGAAGCATTGCCTTTATAGCTTACTTGGCTATCGACAGTCCAAGCATTTAGTTTTGAACCAATAGAATTAAGTGCATCTGGTCCATAGGGAAAGTAAAAATTTGTACCCATACCTATTGGAGAATCTGTAAAAATTTCTCCAGTTGTAGAAAAAGAGGCCAATGTTGCGTCGTCGGATAAATTTCTTTCACAATTTACATTTATCAATAATACTAATCCGAGTAGAAAAGTGTTTCTTAAATAATTAAATTTTATATTTTTCATTTTTATTTTTTTTATATTATTTTCCAATATTAATATGAATGTAAGTTCTTATTTCCCATTCTGAGCCATTTCCAAAACCTACAGTACTAACAGTTGGTACTGCAGGATAAGTATTTTCTGGTATATTGTTTGGAGAATATCTTGGCCCAGAATATTGGTCTAATGAACGCCATATACCCATTATACCTATTCTTGTATCCGGTAATATGAACCAAGTAGGTTTACCTACAGAGGTTGATAAATCTATTGCTGATTGAATTGGGAATGTTAAGTTAAAATCTTTATGGTAATCATATGGACCCCAATCATTAATTTTGATAGAACTTATTACTTTTACTTTTCTGTAAATAAGTCTTAGATCACCACCAGCTCTATTTATAGTTCTTTGAGAATCACCGTTGGCTTGTCCGTTGCCAAAATAGACATTTGCAATCATACCAAAATCTGGAGTAATTTTTGAAACTATCCTAGTGTTTGATTCCCATAAATCGTGAGCAGGTGCAGATTTGTTAAAAGCAAAAGCTGTTCTATTTTTCAAGAATCCGATTGCAGCATCTTGAGTTGTTGGCAAATGGCGATAAACAAAACCTGCACTTATTGCTAATTTTGCATCTTCTGCTACATCATTATCCCATTCATACATCCAAGTTGCAGGTGTTGGATCGTATGTTAGAAGTAATTCGCCACCTACTGTTTCTCTGTTTGATCTTACAACAAAAGGATCAGCTTGAATATTTCTTAAGACTGTTGTAGAGACTATTCCGTTTTTATACAATACAGAAACATCAGATTCAATTGCTTCTAATAATGGTTTTTGCCAAAGGAAGTTGGGAGCGATTTGAAAATTTGAATTTAAATTGAAAGTAAAACCTGTTAAAAAGTTAATTTGATTACCACTTCCACTATCTTTTAATCTCCAACCTGTAAAAGTTTGAGTACCATCTGCACCACCATTTGCAACTAGTCCCATAATGGCACCTTGTGCATATGCATTTATTTTACCCCTAGAAAAAGTGATTTTTGCTTTTCCACCAAAATTGTCATTTGAGTTTACTTTATCTAAATTATAAAATCTAGTTCCGCTTGGAACATTAAGTAGAATTCCGTTAAACTTATAATCATTTGGTACTAAATCACCTATTGCATTAAATTCTCTACCGTTTAGAGGTTGTCCTCCCCAAATTCCTCCAATTTCTAATCCAAATGCATCTAATTTTGTTTTTAAATGCAAGGTAACTCTTCTTGTCTTAGGCAATGGTATTGCAATAGAAGTAGAAGCTGCTGCAGCATCATCAATATCTTCGTGATAAACAGCAGTTGCATCAATTTTACCTAATTTTCGGCTATATTTTAATAAGACTGCAGGATTTGCACCCCACCAAAGTTGTGGTCCGAATGCTGCTTTTAAACCGTTTATACTTTTTTTACCATCAAGTTCAAATCCTGAAATTTCACCATTATATAAATCTAAATTTGGTCCGTAGTTGGCTTCTGGATACAAACCGAAAAAATCTCCTTCATAACCCCAATGGTAATGTCCTGTTCTGTAAAATCCTCTTAAATCAAAATACTTTTCGTTCCAAGAATAGGATGCATTATAAATTTGAACTCTGTTTGAATCTGTTATATTTATTGGACCATCAGGAGTATTAACCTTTTGCACTCTACCTCTATTTTCGTAAAATATTTCATTAATTGGATTTGATGCTATATTACCAAGAATACTAACATTTACATTTGCTTTCATATTAGGAGTTGGGTTTCCTTCTACGCCTATAAAATAGGATTGCATGTGATCAAAACCTAATTGATCAGGATATTGAGTTACATTTGGAACTGGACTTTTTGGAATTGTTGTTAAACTTCCTCCTGTATTAAAAGTTGTAAACTCAGCTCTTAGGTTACTAATTTTTAATATATCGCTACTATTTCCAGCTAAAGCAGCTTTATCTCCTCTAGCTCTTAAAGTTGCATCAACAATTTGAGCTTTATCAAAATGTGTTTTAATACTAGTCAATGTTGTACCGTTTGCATATGGATTTAATTGATGAATATCTTTTAAAACATAATAAGCAGCACGTGGATATAATTGATAAAGTCCTTTTTCGTTTGTTGGACCTTTTGCACAAATCCCAAACCATTCTTCATTCATATTATTTTCACCTTCTGTGTAATCTTTTTGGTATCCACCATTAGACCATGATGCATTGTTGTCATGAACATCTAAAAGTTTAGTTTGTCCATATTTCCACCAACCATCACTAAACTGAAAAGTAAATCCACCTAAACAATTTTCTGATTTACCTAAACCTGCAGCATTTTCATAAATCTCTTTCCAATCGCCTTTTAGGTAATAGGATTGTGATTTTTGATCTTCTTGATTGGTAATCGCATTAAAAGCATCAGCACCAAACTCTGTAAATAACACAGGTTTGCCATATTCTTTTTTTACACGCTCGAATAAATCACCAAACGAAACTCCTCTGTATACATTGGTTCCGTATATATCAATGTCTTTACATTCTTGAGATACTATATCAAGAAATAATAAATCTCCGTTACAAATAGCAATTGGGTGAGAAGAATCAATCGATTTCATTGCAACTGCGGCTTCATTAAATAATTTGTACATAGCAAGTGCACGAGTTGTTGATTTTCTATCTTTTACAGGTATATCTTCAGTTTCTGCACCATCCCAAAATAGTCCATAATTATTTTCGTTACCTAATAAAAATAATAGCAATCCTTTTGTATCCTTATATTCTGTTACAAGTTGTTTTACTTCACTTAATAAAAGTTCACGTGTTTTTGAATCAGAGTATTCTGTATTTGGTAACCAAGATCCATTAATTGTAAGTCCGTATCGACCAAAAGTGTGGTTTAGCATTGTATAAATACCATAATTTGCATAAATATATTCTATCCACTTTTTCGGAATTCCAGCATATACTCTAATAGTATTGACACCCATATTTTTTAGTAAAGACATTTCATCGTCTAATGCTTCTTGAATTTTTTGATCTGACTGTTTCCATAAACTGTAGGAGTAATTTGTACCTACAGGATAATAATCCCAATTCATACCATTAACCATAAAATCATTCCCATTGACTTTAAGTTTTAAACCAGAAGTATTTTTATCAACCATAACCCTATCTGATTGGGCATAATAAATGGATGTGTAACACAAAAAAGTTAGCAAAAAAATAATTTTTTTCATACGAAATATTTAATTTTATTATTAAACAAAAAATTCTAAAATAGATTTATATGACTATGTTTTTATTGATTTTCTTAAAGTAAATTATTTCTAATTTTTTTTAGGCAATAAATATTGAATAGTCTTAATTTTTTTCATAATTGATTTATAAAAGTAAAGGTAAATAATATAATAAATATAAAAATGACCACAACAAAAAACACACAACATATTTTTTAACTAATTTTTTTAACAATTTCATATTATAATTCTTTAAAAACAATAATTTACATATTAATTAAAGGTATAAAAAAGCATCAATAAATTTTAAAAAATTTGATATTGTAGAGGTAATGTATAGTTTTTTTATGTGTCACTATATTGATAAAATATACTCTACAAGTCCTTGCTCGTGTGATAATTCCATTTTTTTACGCAAACGATATCGTTTTATTTCTATACTTCTAACTGAGATATTTAATAATGGTGCAATTTCTTTTGAAGAAAGGTTCAATCTAAGATAAGCACATAATCTTAAATCATTTGGTGTTAAGGAAGGATGTGCGTTTTTAACTTTCTTCAAAAAGTCTTTATCTGCATTATCAAAAGCATCTTTAAATAAATTCCAAGTGTTATCATCAGAAATATTTTTGTTGATAGTTGTAATAACAGATTTTAAAATCCTGCTTCCTCCTTCTTCAGAAGTTTTCTTTAAATCTTCTTTAATTAAAGACAAAAGTTCATCTTTTTTGATCAAACTCATTGTAGAAACAGCCAACTCTCGACTTTTACTATCTACATCTAGAGAGAGTTGTTCGTTTCTTATTTTCATTAATTGTTGATCATTTTCTAATTCTTTTATCTCCAATAATAAATTGTTTTCTTCAATTAACTTTTCTCTTTGCTTATGATAATATTTTTGGTAGGATTTATTAATAAAATGAGCTAAAACAACTAATAAAATTGCATAAAATAGTAATGCAAAATTGGTAGCATACCAAGGCTTTAAAATTGTAAATTTGTAAACCGCAACATTCTCTGGTGATGTATTTGCTATTTTAGATTTTACCTTAAATATATAATCACCAGGAGGAAGATTCTTGAAGTTTACAGTTGATTTTGCAGACCATTCGCTCCACTGTTCTTGAAAACCTTCTAATAAATATCTATATTCAGCATTAATATATTTATTATACTCAGGTACTGTATAACTAATGGTAATGTTATTATCATCATATTTAAATCTTCCATCAGAAGTTATGGATGCATTTTTTAAACTTTCGTTCAATTTATTACTATTTACATCTGAAATAGATACTTTATAATTCTTAAAACCTAAATCATTGATGTTTATAGTATAATAACCATCTGCAGTCCCAATTAAATACGTTGTGTTTGATAATTGTGTGATATTTTCAAAACCCAACATTGAATTTGTTAAAGATGAAGGAATTGGAATTGAATTTTGCTTTAATTCTAAACTAAGTTTACTTAGTGTGAAATAATGAATATAATTTTTTGAAAATAGCCATAATTTATTTGAATTGTCTACAATCATTTTGCCTGATGTATATTCATCTTTTTCAAAAACAGCACTTAATTGTTTGTCTTTTTCAAATTGCTTTGTATCTGAATTTAATTTATAAATCCCTTCTTTAAATGCATAATATATTTTTGAATTGAATTTTTTTAAACCTGCATTTTTTCCTTTTGTAGGATATTTATAAGTTATGAATTTCTCTGACTTTAATAGTTGTTTATCTAATTGCAATCTAAAAACACCTTTGTATTCGTGACTTACATAAACATTCAAATCAGAATCTATTTCAAAATATCTTGAAGAATAGTTAAAACCTTCAATTTTATTTCTAAAAACCCATTGATTATTAACATTTTGTAAGACAGAAATTCCGTAATAATTACCTTGAAGCAATAAATTTGGATTGTTTGGTACTAATTCAATTTTCCAAGTTCCTGATTGTGAATATATACATCTTGCACTATCGTTATTTATTATAAAAGTTCCTGAATCGTGCCCACACATTAATATGCCTTGATTTTCAAATAAAGACCATACTTGCCCTTTGGTGCCGTTTATAAATTTGAACTGATCATTTGAATTGTAATTTTTATAAAACAATCCTTGATTTGTTCCTATATAAAGTTTGTTTTGATAAAGAATTGAAGCATATACAGTTCCTAAAAAACCTGTGTCATCAGAATAACTTTTTACTGGTGATTGAAGGTTAATACAATTAATCCCGTTATCTAATCCAATCCATAAATTTTTATCAACATCTTCAAATAAAGATAAAATAGTATTATTACTAAGTCCTGTATTTTGAGTAATATGATATTTTATTTTACCCAAATTAGATAATATATAAATCCCATTAGATACAGTACCAATTGCAAAACTACCATCAGACAATGACTGACTACTATAAATACTACTAGTAGCTAATTCTGTATCAACATCTGTAGAAAATTTTTCTAAATTATTATTTATAAACTTATAAAATCCATTGTATTGAGTTTGAATTAATAATCCGTCATCAATTGCAAAAACATTTACAATTTTGTTTATTAAAACAACAGGATTATTAGAAACGATTTTACTTTTTCCGTTCTCAATTTCATAAAGTCCTTCATTATTAACTTGAAAATATATAGCAGAACTTGTTGCAAATGATTTTAAAATTCTATTTTTTGGTGCAATACTATTAAAGCGTTTTAATTTCAAATCATAAATATAAATTTTATTTAAAGATTGAAATATAACCCACTGGTCATAGTGCATAATATTCCAAAACTGTTCATCATCTAAGATTGATTTTTTTATAGTTTGACTTAAAGAAGTATATTTTAATTTACCATTGGATTGTCTTGTCCAAAAACCAAATTCCATATAACAACCTGTAAATATCTTATTATCAATAACTTTAACAGATCGAATTATGGTTTCGTTGGGAGAAGGATATAGTGTCCAATCAGAACCATTATACTCTAATAGTCCGTCATTATTTGCAAAAAAAACGTAATTATTCTTATCTTGAGAAATCATCCAGTTTTGATTTCCTGCACCATAAGTTGACGAACTATAATTTATTATTGGCGGTAGTTCTTGTCCAAAACAAAAAGTTGATAGGAACAATAAACTTGTAAAAATAATAAATCCTAAATGATTTTTTTTCATTAAAAAGATGTTGGATATAATAGTTAAATATAGAGAATATAAATTTACTAACTTAATTTTTTTTAGCAATATAATTTGTTTTGAATTTTATTTTGCAAAAAAAAAGCTGCCTTTGCAGACAGCTTTATTTTATTATTATAAATTATTCTTTAATAATTCTAGAAGTAGAAACGATTCCGTTTATTGTTGCTTTAACAACATAAACACCAACTTGAAGATCAGAAATATCTAAAGTAACTAATTGACTATTTGGATTTTTAGCAATGACTTCTTGACCTAATAAATTGTAAACTGATACTTTTTCAACAGCAGTTTTTGCATCAATAATAAATCTTGTAGAAGCAGGATTTGGATACATTTTAATATTTGAAGCTTCAAAACTCGATGTAGCTAAAGTATTTTTGTGCAAATATAGATTGTCATAATACACTGTGCCTAAATCTGAAGTAATTACAAATTGAGCAAAATCTGTCTTATTTGTACCATTAATAGCATTAAAACTTGTAAATGGAAGATCTATAGAAATCCAAGTTCCAGGGTTTACGCTTGGTAATATATTTGCATTTGTAGCAGAATATTCAAAAGCATTTGTTTCACCAGTAGTTCCACTCCAGTTAGAAAATTTAAAATTAAAACTTTTGTCTTGTGTTGCACTAGAAGTCCAAATATCCATATGAAAATGAGTAAATTGAGTAGCATCAAATCTACCTGCTAAAAAAGCAACCCCTTCACATCCTAAACCAGTTACTCTGTTTGTATTATTACCTTCAACTTGAACTAAACTAGTTACAGCTGGACACCAAGAAGTGTTAAATGTATTATCATCACTACCAGAGTATCCCAATACACCTACATTAGCATAAGCAACATCAGTAAATATTGCTTTAACATCAGCTGCAGGTCTATTTGGTGGTGTTGGAGCTGCAGTTGTAGGAGCTAAAACTACAGGAGGAGTTCCAAGTGGACCTCTAATATTATCTACGTAAAAAGTTCTTTCTGGTGTTGGAATAGTTGGATTAAAGAAACCAACTGCACCTGGAGCCCAATAAGTGTGAATAACAAAACCTGCATAAGTACCATTTGCAGGTGCAGCTTGACCATCTAATGAAGTATCAAATGTAAATGAAATTGTTTGCCAAGTACTTCCTCCTGGGTGTGATGCAGAAGCAGCAACTTGAGCGGGACCACCTACTCCACCAGTAACTTTTACTAAAAATGTGATTGGCGCATCCGAAAACACATCCATTGTCATTGTTTTTGTATCAGTTAAATTTACCAAAGATGTTAAATTTAAGTTTATACCTTGCCAAGGCTCACCAGAAGGATTTCCTACTATTTTTAATACTTGAGTTGTATTAGTTCCAGATCCTGTTTCAACTATAGGCGCTGGTCCAGCACCAAAAGGATCACCATTAATTCCACCACTTTCGGTAGTTTCAAAACCTAAAAGTAAATCTAAAGTAGCTGGCCCTGATGGAACAAGTTCTAAGGTTACATTATCAATGTAAAAGCTCGTGTTGCTTAATCCACCTTCAAAACCAAGTTTCATAGCTCCAAAAGTTTGACCTACTGTAAAATTAGCTTCGTAATTTGACATCGTTGTAGTAAAATTGTATTCTTGTGTGTGTATGGCTGTAAATCCACCGCCATCTTCTCCAAAATATAATCTAACCGGACGTGCACTTGCTCCTCTAGCATCAAAAGTAATTTTGTAATTTTGACCTGTTGTAAGCAATGAAATTTGAGTTGGTGTCAAAATCTGGTTAAGTTGTATGTGCCATACTTGACCACCTGCTCCAGCAATATTCACTACATTAGCCTCATTGTTGGTTGTGTTTACTTCCGCAGAAACTCCAGCAAAATCTGCTATAAAAGTGCTCCAAGAACCTATTCCACCACTAAAGTCACCATTGTTAACAATGTTTTGAGCAAATCCACTAAAAGCGAACATTGCAAATAACATTAAAGTAATTTTTTTCATAATAATTTGATTTAAATGTTTATAGTAAAGTTAAACTAAAAACAAATACAAATTAATTTTATTTAATATATAAAAACTATACAACAATAATATTTGCTAAATCGATTGAAATATAGGCTTGATATAGAATTTTAGTGCAAATTTAAGCATTATTTATTATAAAATAAAAATTCTAATTGTATAGGCAATGTTGAGTTAAAATAATTGTTTTGATTTTTTATAAAATATAAATCTACTTTATTTTTAATGAAAAAAATGCCTTTTTCATAAAAAAATGTGATATTAATTTCAAAAATTATTATTTGATAATTAATAAAATATTTTTCAAGGAAATAAATTATATTTTTTTTACTCGTTTTATATTTGATTATCTTTGCATACATTTCAAATTTGCTATGATTTCAAAAGATATCTCTACACTCGAACCTAAGAAAAATATAATAATAAAAGGTGCTCAAGTTCATAATTTAAAAAATCTAGATGTTGCGATACCTAGAAACAAATTAGTTGTGATTACTGGTCTTTCAGGTTCTGGAAAATCATCATTGGCATTTGATACATTATATGCTGAAGGTCAAAGACGATATGTTGAAAGTTTATCGTCTTATGCTAGGCAGTTTTTGGGTCGATTAGACAAACCAAAGGTAGAATATATTAAAGGAATAGCTCCAGCAATTGCTATCGAACAAAAAGTAAATAATACCAATGCCAGATCAACAGTAGGAACTTCTACAGAAATTTATGATTATCTAAAATTGCTTTTTGCACGAATTGGAAAAACATATTCTCCCATTTCTGGATTAGAAGTTAACAAAAATACAGTTACTGATGTTGTCAATCAAGTAAAAACATTCAATTTAGATTCAAAGTGGTTGCTCTTGTCTCCTATTTATCTTGAAAAAGGAAGAAAATTAGAAGATAAACTCAATATATTATTACAACAAGGTTTTGCAAGAATATTAGTCGATAATGAAATGATTCGATTAGATAATATAAAGACATTAAAAAAACCTAAAGAAATTCTCTTAATCATTGATAGAATTGTTGTTCAAGTAGATGAAGATTTTTACAACAGACTTTCAGATGCAGTACAAACTGCTTTTTTTGAAGGAAAAGGAATTTGCTATTTACAAGAATTAGAAAGTAAAAAACGATATAATTATAGTTCAAATTTTGAATTAGATGATATTGATTTTTTAGAACCCAATGTTCATTTATTCAGTTTCAATAATCCATATGGTGCTTGCCCTGTTTGCGAAGGATATGGTAATATTATTGGTATAGACGAAGAATTGGTGATCCCAAATACTGCTTTATCTGTTTTTGAAAATGCTGTTTTTCCTTGGCGTGGTGACAGTATGGGTTGGTATAGAGATGAATTGGTTAATAATGCATATAAGTTTGATTTTCCTATACATAAACCTTATTTTCAGTTAACTGATGAACAAAAAGAATTGATTTGGAAAGGAAATAGTTATTTTCAAGGATTGAATGATTTTTTCAAAGAACTAGAAGAAAAAAATTATAAAATTCAAAATAGAGTAATGCTTTCACGCTATCGTGGTAAAACAAAATGCTACTCTTGTAAAGGAAAACGTCTGCGTATTGAAGCTTCTTATGTAAAAATTGGTACAAAAACAGTTTCAGATTTAGTAGATCTACCTATAAAAAAACTTGTTGTGTTTTTTAAAGAACTACAAATCAACGAATTTGATCAAAAAGTAGCCAAACGATTGTTGATAGAAATCAATAACCGATTGAATTTTCTAGTTGAAGTAGGATTAGATTATCTTACATTAAACAGAAATTCTGCTACACTTTCTGGTGGAGAATCTCAACGAATCAACCTTGCAACCTCTTTAGGAAGCAGTCTTGTAGGATCGATGTATATTCTAGACGAACCTAGTATAGGCTTGCATCCTAAGGATACCGAACGTTTGATAAAAGTACTTTTGTCGTTACGAGATCTAGGTAATACTGTAATTGTGGTAGAACACGATGAAGATATAATGAAAGCTGCCGATATGATTATTGATATTGGTCCAGAAGCTGGAACTTTTGGTGGAAATCTAGTTGCTCAAGGTACTTTTGATGAAATTCTACAATCTACTTCGCTAACTGCTAAGTATTTGAATGGTGATTTAAAAATTGAAGTGCCTCGAATCAGAAGAAAATCATCTACCTATATAGAAATCTTGGGTGCTAGAGAAAATAATTTGCAAAATGTAGATGTAAAGTTTCCTTTAGAAATGTTAACAGTTATTACTGGAGTTTCTGGAAGTGGCAAAAGTACTTTGATTAAAAAAATTCTTTTTCCAGCAATGCAAAAAAAGATTGAAGGCATTGGTGAAAAAGCAGGTCAATATACCGAAATGCGTGGGTATTATCATAAAATTCAACACATAGAATATGTAGACCAAAACCCTATTGGTAGAAGTTCACGATCAAATCCTGTAACCTATATCAAAGCCTACGATGATATTCGAGATTTGTATGCCAAAGAAAAATTGTCAAAAATACGTGGTTATCAACCCAAACATTTTTCTTTTAATGTTGATGGTGGTCGTTGCGAAACCTGTAAAGGTGAAGGTTTTATAAATGTAGAAATGGTGTTTATGGCAGATGTTTCATTGCCTTGTGATACTTGCAATGGCAAACGATTCAAAAAAGAAATTCTAGAAATTTATTTTGAAAACAAAAATATCGATGATATTCTGACAATGACTATTGATGATGCAGTTACTTTTTTTACAAACGGTAAACAAACCAAAATAGTACAGAAATTACAACCTTTACAAGATGTTGGCTTAGGTTATGTACAATTAGGTCAGTCCTCTTCTACTCTATCTGGTGGTGAAGCTCAGAGAATTAAGTTGGCTTCGTTTTTAGTAAAAGGAAGCACAAAAGAAAAAGCATTATTTGTGTTTGATGAGCCAACAACTGGTTTGCATTTTCACGATATCAAAAAACTATTAACTTCGTTTGATGCTTTATTAGATAAAGGTCACTCAATTATTGTGATTGAGCATAATCTTGATTTAATAAAATGCGCAGATTATATTATTGATCTTGGTCCAGAAGGTGGCGAAAATGGTGGTCAGATACTTGCTTTTGGTACACCTGAAGAAATTATTAAAAACAAAAAATCAATAACAGGGAAATATTTAAAAGAAAAACTATAATTTATTGTGCCTTTTCTTCTCCTTCATCAAAAAAGAGATTAAAAATAAATATTTTCACATATCGCGTTTCATTACTTTCAAAAGAATAAGTAAATTGTTTATTTTTGGTATCTAAAACTAGTTTGCCTCTGGCATTTTTTGACCGCATTACCCAAGTAGAAAAACCATCATCTACTGTATAAGATTTTATTGAACCGTGATATAATCTAACTTTACCATCATCATTAAGGCTTATTACAATATATCCATTGTTTTTTGAACCAATTTCTCGAATATCAATAATTGAATTTTCAAATTCGGTATCTTTCAAATCATAAGCATCTTTTTCTTGATTCCAAACATAAAACAATCGGTTATCAGAAAAGAATCTTCTTTGTTCATTTACTCTTTCTGGAGCTGTTTGAGCCAATACAACTGAACAAAACAACATAAAAAAAAGATGTATTATATTTTTCATAATTCTTTTTTAATTTTTTCAAAAATATAAAAAATGAGTTTAAAACAAATACTTTCAATTAAAAGAGTTGATTTTATAAAAGAATTAAAGTATAAATTGCTGATTATTAATATTTTAAATATTATAAATATTTATTTCATAAAATAATAGCATATTATTACATTTTTGGCACGTTAATTGAAAATAACTTAACATAACGTCGAAATTAGTTCGATAATAAAAATTAAATAGTATTGATTATGAAAAAAATTACCCTTTTAGTAGCTAGCATTTTACTGGTAGGAAATGTAGCGAAAGCATCAGAAATAATCAATTTTTCTGGTGAAGCATTTACAAATCGTTTTAGTATTGAAGAGCCAATTGAGTTTGTAGAAAGAGGAGTTACATTTTATGTTTTTCCAAATGGTGAATTCGATTTTAATACTGCAAATAGCACCAATTCTGATGTTTTATATCGAAACGGTAGAAGAAACTTTAACCAAACATATGGTGTATCTTCTAATGGTGGAGTAAAAATAGAGCACGATGCTATGGGAAGAGTTCGTAGAATTGGTAACGTTTTTATAAACTATGACTTTGACAATAGAATTAAAAGAATTGGTAGTGTGTATATGACCTACAATCGTTTTGCCTTATCACAAATTGGCGGTTTGAGAATTGTATACAACCGTAGAGGTGAAATTGTAGATATGTTTGGTAGTGTAAAAGGATATTATAGCAACTATCATTATAACACAAATTGCAATTATGATTATGATTCTAATTCAGGTTCTGAATCACAAAACAATGATAACATTTTTTACAGAAAAAATGAAGATAAAGTAAAAAAAGAAGACAAAAAATAATAGTTGGTTAAAATAGTTAGTTTGTTTGTAAAGTCCTGTTGGTGTTATGCTAACGGGATTTTTATTTACTTATTTTCCGAATTAAATTATCAAATACTTGATTGATTTCGTTTGATATTTTTAAATAATAATTCAAAAACAAATAAAGTAGAGTAATCAATGTTGATTTTAAAATGATATTAATAATAGGATGAAACGAAAAATCCCAGAAATAAAATCCAATAAAAACTAGAGTTATTATTGCAAATGATTTAAGAGTATTACTAGTAAAAGGAAATAAATTCATTTTTTTTACTACAAATAACAATTTTATAGTATTATAAATTATTACAGAAATCAAAGTAGCAAGAGCAGCACCTACAATTCCGTACAATGGTATGAAGATCATATTGAGACCAATCATTAAAAAAACAAGTAATAAGCCGAAGAACAATACCGATTTATAATATTGTGTGTTTAAAATAATGGCATTGTTGTTTCCTAAAATAACATCATAAAATTTTGATAAGCCAATTAAGAAAACGACCAAAATACCACCACTATATTCGTGTGGAATCAAAAGATACACTTGTTTGATATTCAAAAAAATACCTAGCATTACCAATCCTCCAAAAACTTGAAGGTTGATGGCACTTTTTTTATACAAATCATTCAACTCGTCGAGTTTGTTTTCACTCATTAATTTAGCCGTTATTGGATATATTATTTGAAGCATTGCTCGACTTGGCACAGCAATAACAGTAGCAATAAAAATCGCTACAGAGTACAAAGCATTGCTACTTATTTTTTCGTATGCAGGAATCATAACTTTATCAAAATCCATCAATAAAACAGCCACACTTCCTGATAAAATAATAAAAAATGAATATCCGAAAATTTCTTTTACATTATGCGGAAAACTAAATGACAAAATTGGAGTTTTCACATACATTGCATATGTTTTCATTGCTAAAAGTTGCAATAAATAGGCTCCAAAGAGGGCATATATAAACATATCTTTTGTAATCCAATTCCAATGAACAGCAAATAATAATATAAAAATTACTACACGAACTAAAACCTCGCTAATAAAATTTCCAAATACAGATTGCATATGAACTTTTACCCAGGCATAATAAATTTCAAAATAGCCCATACAAATTCCAATCACAGGTATTAGCCATAAATAGGGTTTAATTTCTGGGTTACGTTGCAGAATAAAAAATGCTATTTGATCGTAAAAAAAATAGGTAATTGTTGTTACAGGAATTATAAGAAACAAAGGCATTACGAGCATAAAACTCATAAATTTTTCTCTGTCTGATTCCGATTTGCATTTAGAATAAAACCGAATCAAGGTGTTGTGTACTCCAAAAGCCATCAATGGCATCATTATATTAGAAGCCGATAGCAGAAAAGCTACCATTCCGTAATAGTTTTTACCCAAAAAATTGGTGTATAAAAACAGTGCATTTATTGCTCCTATCCCAAAACCAAAATAAGTAATTACGGTATTTTTTATAGATTGATTGAGTACAATTCCCATTTAACTATGTATTTAATATTAAATGAGATAGTTTTTCGGTCAAATTTTTTCTAGAATATTTTTCAACTCCAGTTGGGTTTGATTTTAATGTACCTAATTTAAATTTCTCAAAATAGTCAACAATTACATTTTTGAGTTCGATTTTTTGAGTATAATCTAAGAAAAATCCAGAATTGGTCTCTTTAATTATTTCGGCAAAATCAGAATTTGCTGGTCCGATAGCTATAAT
>JAYTVI010000254.1:0-2839 GCA_043744095.1 Flavobacterium sp. | reverse complement strand
CTTTCAATTGTTGCCGAAGATGCGATGCAACAACTTCTTTTTGAAGTTGAAAACGTTCCGTTTCCAACTCCAGAAAATTATAGTTTTAAATTTATTGATTTATTTGCAGGAATTGGCGGTTTCAGAATTGCAATGCAAAATCTTGGTGGGAAGTGTGTTTTCACAAGCGAATGGGACAAAGAAGCGCAAAAAACTTATAAGGTTAATTTCGGCGAAGTTCCATTTGGCGACATCACAAAACAACAAATAAAAAATTATATTCCTGAAGAATTCGATTTGCTTTGCGCAGGTTTTCCTTGTCAAGCATTTTCAATTGCAGGAAAACGTGGAGGATTTGATGACACAAGAGGAACATTGTTTTTTGATGTTGCAGAAATTATCAAAAAACACAAACCGAAAGCAATTTTTCTTGAAAATGTAAAAGGATTAAGAAGTCACGATAAAGGAAAAACTTTAGAAACAATATTAAATGTTTTGCGAAATGATTTAGGTTATTTTGTACCTGAACCACAAATTATTAACGCCAAAAATTTTGGAGTTCCACAAAATCGAGAGAGAATTTATATCGTTGGCTTCCGCCAAGATTTAAATATTTCGAGTTTTGAATATCCAAAACCTTTAGAAGAAAATCGAACTTTTGAAGACATCAAAGAAAGAAAAGTTCCACCAACAAAATATTATCTTTCAACGCAATATGTTCAAACTTTGGTTAATCACAAAGCAAGACACGAAAATAAAGGAAATGGTTTTGGATATGCAATAATTCCTGATAACGGAATTGCAAACGCAATTGTTGTTGGCGGAATGGGAAGAGAAAGAAATTTGGTTTTAGACCATAGAATTACAGATTACACGCCAACAACTCATATAAAAGGAACTGTAAATCGTGAAGGAATTCGTAAAATGACGCCAAGAGAATGGGCAAGATTACAAGGATTTCCTGATGATGTTAATTTGGGCGTTTCCCAAAAGGGTCGGGCTTTCCGTTCCAATCTTTTGTTTTTTAAAGAAAAAAACAAAAGGATTTCCTCTTCAATCCCTAACGCAACAGCAGCTTAAAATGAAAACTATCAATAAAATAACAAGAGATGATTTTATGACTTTTTTTCGTAATGATGAAAGTTTGAATAAATTAAATATTGATGATAGAATAGAAATATTTTCTACAATTCTAATAGGAAATTCTGATTTTAAAAAAGAATTATTCGATAAAATATTTTCAGATTATGGAATAACTCATTTAAATATTACAGAAAATATAGATGGCTAGAGATAATTGGAATAGAGAGCAATTAATAGTTGCATTAAATATTTATTGGAAAATACCCTACAATAAAATTAGTGGTAGTTCTAATGATATGATAAAAAAAATGGCACCAATTATTAATAGAACTCCAGCTGCTTTGGCTTATAAGTTGATGAATTTTACAAGTCTTGATTCTGAAAAACAAAAAATTGGAAATAAAGGAAAAAGTGCTGCAAGTTCCTCTGATAAAGAAATATGGAATGAATATTTTGGAAATTGGGAAAAATTAGCTTTCGATAGTTCCATTATTTTATCAAACATTCAGAAAAAACCTATTGAACAATTACTTGATTTAGAAACTGAATTAAAATTTGCTGAAGGAAAAGAAAAGGAAAGAATTGTAAAAACAAGAGTTAATCAAAATGATTTTCGTCAAAGAATTTTGGCATCATATAATGAACAATGTTGTATAACAGGAATTTCAATAAAATCTTTATTAGTTGCTAGTCATATAATTCCTTGGTCAAAAAATGCTCAAGAACGACTTAATCCTAAAAATGGAATTTGTTTAAATAGTATTCACGACAAAGCTTTTGATAAAGGTTTAATTACAATTACAACTGATTTTAAAGTTAAACTTTCTGATACAATTTTAAAGAAAAAGAAAGAAACCAATATTCAAAAATATTTTATTGATTATGAAAATCAACCAATAATTTTACCAGAAAGATTTATACCTTCAATTGAATTTTTGGAATATCATCATAAAAACATATTTAATCAATAATCAAGATTATTCGTAACGAAAGTGGTGCAAATTTTGAATATGAAATAAATAGTGATTTAGTAATAATTTCAGGCGGAAAAGAACAATTAAGAATTCCTGTGAAAACTTTTACCGAACAATCGGTAAAGTTGTTAGAAACAATAAAAGGTTCAAATGGTGCTTTTAGTATTCCAGAAATCGAAACTTTTTTGAATTCTATAAATTGTAGTTCTCTAAAGGCAAAATCAACTTCTAAATCTGATATTCAAATCGTAATTCACGACCAAAGAATAAATCAAACTGCCGAATTAGGTTTTAGTATTAAATCACAACTTGGCGGACAAGCTACTCTTTTAAACGCAGGAAAAACAACTAATTTCATTTATCAAATTTCAGATTTTCAACCAACAGAAAATCAAACAAAAAGCATAAACGAAATTGACACAAAAAGTAAAATTAAAGATAGAATTGAAAACATAAAACAACTTGGAGGAAACATAAATTACGTTTCTCTTGAACAAGATGTTTTCAGAAACAATTTAGTTTTAATTGATAGTTTGTTACCTAATATTTTAGCTGAAATCGTAAAAACATTTTACACATCGAGTTTGAGTTCAATCAAAGATTTAACAGAAAATATAAACAAAACAAATCCATTAAATTATGACAAACAATTTGCTCATACCTTTTATGAATACAAAATTAAACGTTTCTTAACCGATGTGGCATTAGGAATGACGCCATCAAAAGTTTGGAATGGAATTTATGACGCAACAGGTGGATATTTAATTGTAAAAGAAAACGGAGATGTTTTGTGTTATCATATT
>JAYTVI010000253.1:0-2847 GCA_043744095.1 Flavobacterium sp. | reverse complement strand
ACAATGGTTACAATCGCTGTATCGCAATTTGACGGATTCGCAACTTCACATATTTGATATGTCAATGTGTATGTTCCTGCTGGTGTTCCTGCTGCAACTATTACATCGACTCCTGAAAGTGTTATTCCTGGATTTGTTGATGATACAAATGTGGTAATTACTTGTGATGCTATTACTGGATTTCCGTTTAAAGTATCATTTATTAATACATTAGTAAATCCTATTCCGCCAGTTGTTCCATTTACTGGATTTCCTGTATCGTCATTTGCAATGATAGAATTATTTGCAATTACACTGACATAAACATAAGTCCAATCACAATTATGTGGATCAATAGTTTCGCATATTTGATATGTTAAAACATAATTTCCAACTGGTGTTCCAGGAGCTACAACAACATTTGTTCCTACTAAAGTTACTCCAGGATTTGTTGAACTTAAAAACGTTATTATCACTTGTGATGGCGTAACCAAAATACCATTAACCGTATCATTTATTAGTACATTTGTAAAAGATATTCCACCTGTTGAACTATAAACAGGAATTCCATAATCTGTATTTGCATCAATTTCAGGAGAAACTACATTAACTTTTACTTCTGTAGTATCACAATTATTAGGATTTAATATATCACAAATTTGGTAAGTCAAAAAATATACTCCTTGTGGTGTTCCAGGAGCTATTATTACCGACACTCCTGAAAGGTATATGTTTGAATTGGTTGAATTAACAAATGTTAAAATTACATCAGATGGTATTAATGGCAATCCGTTTAATGTATCATTATTTAACACATTACTACTAGAAACTCCTCCTGTATAACCATTTATTAGTGGTGTTAAGTCTTCAACAGCATTTATTTCTGGTGCTGTAACTATTACATTTACAATTGCAGTATCACATACTGTTGGGTGTAACTTATCACAAATTCTATATAATAAATTATAAGAACCTGCTGAAGTTCCTGCTGCTACTAATACCGTAGAACCTGAAAGAGTAATTCCAGAATTTGAAGAACTTACAAAAGTGATATTTACTAGATTACTAGTAACAGATGATCCATTTAAAGAATCATTATTTAAAATATTTGATAAAGAAATACCACCTGTATATCCATTTACAGAATTTCCATTATCATCTCTTGCATTAATTGAAGATGTGTTATGGATGTTACTTTTTTCAATTGAACTTGCAAAAGTGACTTTTGAATTATTTATCGCTGACATGTTTACATAAAAAAACACAAATGGGAGAAACAGTAAGTGACGTTTCATTTTATAATTTTTGGAGATTAAAAACTGTACTAAGATGTTTTGTAAGTATTGAATTAAGTTTGGGACTTTTGTTCTCATGATAATAATATTTTTATTCATTGATTGTTAAGTCATGTTGTATTTTGTATTAAATTGATTTTAATATAAAATAATCTTTGTAGGCTAAATTACTTACATTAACCATTTTTAAATCATTTTTTCTGCAAATAACCTGAAAAATCGTTGAAAGACAAGATTAAAACATTTTGAACTATTATTTTACAAATAAACACAAAATTTTTCTCGTTTTTTATTTAGATAAAATAATCCTTATACCAAACAAAAATATATTATAGACCAATTTTGATAATTGGTTTTTTAATGTTATATTTGGACTATATTATAACGGCGCCACTATGACACATTCAAAAATTTTTACTATCAAAGAAACCGAAAAAGAAATCAAAAATCTACTTAAACAAACTATCCCTTTCATTGGTCAACGTTTAAGAGTTCTACTGATTTTAAAGCAAAACGAAAAAACTGGAATTTCCAAACGGGAGGTTGCAAAATTGGCTGTAGTCGATCCAAATAGCGTTCACAAGTGGAGAACATTATATATTAATGAAGGAATTGAGGGTTTGATGAAACATCAAAGAACAGGCTTCAAACCATCTGTTTTTAATACTACTGAACACACTTTGTTGGAAACAAAACTCAATGATTCTCAAAATGGACTTCAAGGTTATGTTGAACTTAAAGATTGGATTGAAAAAGAAACAGGAAAAACTTTCCATTACAACACCTTACTTTATTATTGCATTAGAAATTTTAAATCAAGGGTAAAAGTAGCCCGAAAAAATCACGTTAAAAAAGATGAAAACCAAGGAATCTCTTTTAAAAAGACTTCGGAAGAATCTGCCAAGAAATAGCAATGAATACTGTAGGGAATTTTGAATCTATAAATCCATTTTTTTAAGATGAATTGCGTTACTGATTATTCACCCGCAATGGCAAATCAGTTACTGCTACTGGTGTGAAACCAATTTGTACCTTTCAACAAGTCTTCAAATCAACTTGGCTTTCTGGAGTATTTTCTCCCATAACAGGCGACCATTTTCAATTAATACTTCCGCATTGCAATGCGGATAATTTTCAAGTATTTCTATACAATTTCTCAAAAGAAAACCCCAAAGAACTTAAAATAATGGTGCTAGATAATGAAAGATTTCATAAAGCTAAAAAATTAATTATTCCTGAAAATATTGTTCTTGTTTTTTTACCACCATATAGTCCAGAACTTAATCCAGCTGAAAAAATATGGGCAAAATACAAAAGACAATTTTCTAATAAATTTTACAATTCATTACAGTACGTAGAAGTCTTCATTACTGAATTCGTAAAAAACACAACTAAAAAAGAAGTAATGAGTATCTGCGGATATAGCTACATATTTTCGAATGAAATTTGGACTATATAATATCTGTGTTTGGTATTAAATATCCAAACTCCAATACAACCAAAAAAAAAGCACCTTAAGAGGTGCTTTTTTACAATTATTTATGTGTATTTATTATAACGCCGTAATAATAAA
>JAYTVI010000252.1:0-2871 GCA_043744095.1 Flavobacterium sp. | reverse complement strand
ACTTCTAATAACGGTGTTGGTATAACAAAAATTATTAAAAAATAATTCTATTTTATACGTTACAAAACCTGTCTTTTTTTAAGACAGGTTTTTTTATTGTCTAAATAATAAAAAAGGTGTTACTCTTTAAAAGCAAAAGTTAGTAATAAAAATTCATTTTTATTTTTTTGAAGTGTATCTTAATTGTCATTTCGACAAAGGAGACTCGAGCGTCAGCGAACAGATGAAATAAATCAAATTGATTAAGTATTTTATGAGATTTCTTTGTCGAAATGACAAATTAGAACTATTTTTATTTTATTAAATAGAAAAATGGCTCAAAAAATTAATTAAACTCAAAAGGGTTGTCTTACAATAATTTTCACTTAATATAAAGTAAAAATCGATGGTATTTCAAGAATTAAACTAAGCAAATTATTTTCTATGTTTTTATCTGGTTTTTTTATACTTTTATAACTTTCAAAACAATAAAAAACAACAACAATACAATATAAATTATGAAAAAAATACTACTGTTTGCCACAATATTACTTTTGGTGGCAAAAACTCAAAGTCAAACTTTACTTTACGAAAACTTTGATGTTTTTCCAACACCAAATTGGGTAGCAACCAATCAAAGCACACCAATAGGTGCAACAACTTGGCAACAAGGTCCAAACAATACTACATTTGGCGGTGCTTTTAATGGTTTGCCAACTTCATTTATAGTTGCAAGTTTTAATAGCGTTGCAGGAACAGGTACAATAAGCAATTGGTATATTTCGCCAGTGGTATCTTTACAAAACGGAGATGAGATTTCGTTTTATACCCGAAAAGGTGGCACATCTTCAACCTTTGCAGACAGACTAGAACTAAGATTGAGCACCAACGGAAATGCAACCATAAATCCATCTGGAGGAAGCACAAGTCTAGGAGATTTTACAACATTAGCATTAACAGTAAACCCAAATCAAAATACAACCGATTATCCGTTTACTTGGACAAGATTTACATACATTGTTTCTGGTTTGCCAACAGCAACCAACAGTAAAGTGGCGTTTAGATACTTTGTAACCAACACAAATGTCAACGGAAGTGTAATAGGTATAGATGCCTTTGCAATCAACCGAACGTTAAGTACAAATGCCTTTTTCAAATCTAATTTCGCAGTATATCCAAATCCAGCAAGTTCAGTTTTAAATATTAATTCAACAAACAACACTACGATTAATCAAATTCAAATAACAGATTTGAATGGTAGAATAATAAAAACCATAAACACAAAAGACTTTGCTGCTCAAATCAGCATATCAGAACTAACAAATGGAGTTTATTTTCTAAAAGTTTATACTAATCAAGGAGTTGGAACTTCAAAATTTGTAAAAAATTAAAAAAGTATAATCATCTATTTTAAAAACCTACAGAACTACAACGTTGTAGGTTTTTATTTTTCAAAAATACTTGCAAAATAGATTTCTGTGCTGTTACTTTGTACTGTTCATAAATTTATTGATTGTTATCACGAAAGCTGGAGAGATTAGACTCGACGAAAGCTTAGCAACCTATCAACTAGAAAAGGTGCTACATTCTATCTTTATGCTGAATTTTAAGCTGAACTTGTTTCAGTTTTATTTCAGCATCTGTTAAATCAGAATTAAAGAACAGATAACCCCGAGAATTCCTCTCACTTTCCAAATAACATAAAATAATTTACAGAATTCCTAATTGTCCTTGTGAGGATCGAAACAATCAGGAGCAAATGGCTTGCGCATTTTAGCAATCCATAATCCTGCTTTTCGATACAATCTGTCATTGCGAGCTTGCGAAGCAATCTCTCAACGACAGGATTTCCTCTACAATCAGGGCTAAATAGTAATTCGTTTTTGCAAAATCTAGTTTCCAAAAGAACATTTTTCTTAAAAGACTTAATTTTCATAATAGTTAAAACAAATTAAAATAAAGCTTTGCACCTTAGTGTATTTGAGTTAAAAAAATAGCGAACCTTGTGAAAATCCTTTGCGATCTTTGCGGTTAAAATAGATACTGAAATAAATTCAGCATGAATATGTCAAAAATAAAACAAGCAATACAAGAAAGAATTCTAGTTCTAGACGGCGCAATGGGAACAATGCTACAACGCAATAATTTTTCTGAAGAAGATTTCCGTGGCGAACGATTCAAAGATTTTCCACATCCGTTAAAAGGAAACAATGATTTACTTTCAATAACACAACCTGAAGCTGTAAAGCAAGTACACCGTTTGTATTTTCAAGCTGGTGCAGATATTGTTGAGACCAACACATTCTCAGGAACCACAATCGGAATGGCAGATTACCATCTTGAAGATTTAGTTTATGAATTAAACTACGAATCAGCCAAAATAGCACGTGAAGTAGCCGATGAATTTACAGACAAACCACGATTTGTAGCTGGTTCAATCGGACCAACAAACCGAACCGCATCAATGTCACCAGATGTAAACGATCCAGGTTATAGAGCTGTAACTTTCGACGATTTACGAATTGCCTACAAACAACAAGTAGAAGCTTTAATTGATGGAGGTTGCGATGTATTATTAGTAGAAACAATATTCGATACGCTAAATGCCAAAGCCGCACTTTTTGCCATTGAAGAAGTTAAAGAAGAACGAAATCTAGATATTCCAGTAATGGTTTCTGGTACCATTACTGATGCTTCTGGAAGAACACTTTCTGGGCAAACTGTTGAGGCATTTCTAATTTCAATTCAACACATCGATTTATTGAGTATTGGTTTCAATTGTGCACTTGGTGCGGATCAATTAAAACCTTATTTGAAAAGATTAGCACACAATACTCAGCTAAATATTTCGGCTCATCCAAACGCAGGATTACCCAACGCATTCGGACAATA
>JAYTVI010000251.1:0-9685 GCA_043744095.1 Flavobacterium sp. | reverse complement strand
AACAACCTCGCTATAATCGCTTATAATGAGGTTGTTTTTTATGTTTTTTTGAAATTATTTTCAGAAAATGGGAGTTGCGCAACAGTTACGGCTGTTGTCGGATGTTTTTTTATATTACTAATTTGGCTGTCTCTTCCGCAATTCCTATTTGAGCGATTGAACCACTATTAAATCTTAAAAAATCTGCTTCAATTCCATCACTAAAAATTATTCCACTTGTTGGCATTAATGATTCTATTATTAAATTATTCTGTGCTTTTACAATTCCTGCTGTAATTCCAATTTGAGTTCTAATACTTTGAAAAGGCTCTCTAACTGCAAAAAGCAATTCATTATCTTTTAATTTTGGTTTTTTTGGTTTTAAGTTTTTTTCAAACATACTCGTTATTCCATATGACATATTGAATATTGAACTTAACCAACCTGTTGAACCTGCTGATGTTGAAACTATTAAACCGCTTGAAGATTGTTCTTCTATTTTGTTGTTAAATGAAATTTTATATTTAGCAGAAATGTGTGTTGATGCTCCAATAAACAAATCGTTAAAAGCCAAAAGTCTTTGACCGTCGTTAAGTTTTGCCTCTGCAAAACGCATCGTTTTTGAATTGTATTGTTTTGATATAACATTTTCAACTCCACTAATAAAGTTACTTGTATCAAATGGTAATAAAACACCATCATATCTTTCTTTGTCAGGATTTACCGCTATGATTGGAATATTTTTTGAATATTTTGCAGTATTTGCTACAAGACCATCTTGTCCAATTACGATTATTAATTGATTTTCAGAAAATATGAATGAAGAGACAAAATTTCGTTCTACAATTTTGTTTTTAATAACTTTTGAAAGTTGAAGTTGCAATGATTGCAAAGAGTTTTGAAAAATTTCATTTTCAATTTCGTAATCACTAAAGTTCCCTCCAAGTCTCTCAATATAAAATTTTGCTTGAGCTTTTGTATTAAATCTTTCAATTAATAATTCAAGTCGAGTTTTGTTTTTTATAATTATTGCGTATTCAATGTTCATCTTTTCTACTTCTGATTCAACAATGAATCCAACAAGTCTGGACTTATATTTAAGTTGCCAATTTTGTCTGCATTCTCCGCCAACTGCCGAAATGCTAGTGAAATATTGAATTTTGGGTCAGGATTATTGTTTAAAGCAGTTAAGATTTTCCAATCTATATCTTTGTATGGTTTTAATGTAGCTTCAATTACATAACCTTGCGTTTCGGCTTCTGTTTTATCATTTTCTGTCTTTTCTTCAATTAATTGTTTTCGCTGGTTTTCTACCGAAATATCAGCTTCGAGCTTCATTTCTCTTAACTTTCTATCATTTTCAGCTTTTATAACTTCAGATTCCATTTTCTTTTCTGTAATTTGCTTTTGCTTTTCCTCAATTGCAATTTCAGTATTTAATTCGGTTTCTTTAATTATCCTTTCTTGTTCTACCGCAAAATTTCGTCTTTCATAAACTGCTTGGTCAGCTTCTTGTTGCAATTTTTCTCTGGTTTCGGTTTCTAATGCTCGAGCCATTTCTGGTGTTGCAGAAATCGCCAAAATATTTGCTCCCAAAATTTCAATTCCGAGCATATTAATTGCAGTAGAATTTTTTAATCCTTCAATAATACTTTCTTCGATTGTCTTTGCAGAACGAATTGCATCTTTAAGTTTAATTCCGTGAATAAATGATGAAGTTGCAGTTTGCGCTTCATTTATCAAACGTTGGTTAAGTTTTTCAATATCATTCTTTTTATATTGTCCATTATCTTCAACTGTAAAATCTAAAACGTCAGATAATGTTTTCGGATTTGTAATTTTATAACTGATTTGTCCCTGAATTGTAACGGTTTGATAATCGTTGGTTGATTCGCTAAAAATAAATGGTAAATCGTTACTTCCCATTGGAATTGCAACAATCGAACTATTCGGCGAAAAGTAAAAAAATGAAAGTCCTCGACCTTCTTTTGCAACATTACCGTTTTTAAAGTGCAAAACGTAAGTCATTGCATCAAATTTTATGTGTTTAAATCCAAACATATTTTATTATTTTTAATTATTTATTCTTTTTAGTATTCTGTCGCTCTAAAATATCCGACAACTTAACAATATACGTTATTAACATAAAGTTTTTGACCATTTAACCTTTCAATCCGTTTCCTGTAAAATATATTTTAGATCCAGAAAATTATTCAAAAACCAAAATGACATAATAAAATTCAGTATAAGAAAACTAGCAATTATACCTATACCATTGATTTTTGTGTTTTAAAATAAAATTATAAACACAGTGTTACAGATTCAAAATATAATTAGTAGAGCGAGCCAATAAAAAAAGTTGCTATTTCCTTAATACGCAACATTTTTCAATAAACCCAAAAATACTTACAAAAAACTACTTTTTCGCCAAAGCAGCACTCATTTCCATAGAAATAGAAGAACGTTCCATTTTTAGTTTTCCAGACATGGTTTCGATAACGATTGTAGTTTCTGCCAATTCGGCAATTTTGCCATGAATACCACTTTTGGTTACAATTTTGTCACCCACTTTTAGGTCTGATTCAAATTGTTTTTCGCTTTTGGCTCTTTTTTGTTGTGGTCGTATCATAAAAAAATAGATGACTACGAACATTAATAAAAAAGGAAGAAATTGTTGTAATTGTTGCATGATATTTATTTTTTAGGTTGTATTTATTCAGTTT
This sequence comes from Flavobacterium sp., assembly GCA_043744095.1. Taxonomy (GTDB): domain Bacteria; phylum Bacteroidota; class Bacteroidia; order Flavobacteriales; family Flavobacteriaceae; genus Flavobacterium. The sequence goes on along the minus strand of JAYTVI010000251.1, from coordinate 6,983 downwards.
TAACGAATGCTCTTATGGTTAATAATTCTTTTCCAGCTGCGGTATTTGTTGTGATGTTAACTGTCTTTTGTTGGTTTCCAGATTTTCCAGTTGTATTAAAAGAGACTTTTATTTTTCCGGTTTCGCCAACTTTTATTGGCTTTTTTGGGTATTCTGGAATTGTGCATCCGCAAGAAGCTGTTGCATTTGAGATTATTAGGTTTGAATTTCCTGTATTTCTAAAATTAAAAATATAATAAACTTTTGTACCTTCTTTTATCAATCCGAAATTGTGTTCTCGTTTTTCAAATTCCATTACAGGTGCAGTAGTATTTGCAACTTCAGAAATACTATCTTGATTTGTTGGAGTAAAAGTAGTTTGATTTTCGTTTGAAATAACGGTGAATTCTTTTTTACAAGAAGTAACCATCAACATTACAAGAAATCCTAAGATAAGAAAAAGGGTGTGTTTTTTCATTTCAAATATACTTTTACATTAAACCTCTACCCGTTTTAAGTAATTTTTTGTTTGCTTCAAATTCTTTTACCAAATTATCTAATATTCCGTTGATGAAAATACTACTTTTGGGTGTCGAGTATTCTTTGGCAATTTCTAAATATTCGTTGATAGTTACTTTTACTGGTATTGACGGAAATTTCAAAAATTCGCAAATTGCCATTTTCAATATTATGGTATCAATTTCAGCTATTCGTTCGGTGTCCCAATTTGGTGTTTTGTCGATATATTCTTTTGCAAGTTCGGTTTCGTTTAGAATTGTTTTTCTAAATAAATTAACAACAAACTCTTTATCCTCTTGATCTTTATATAATTTAGAAACTTTGAAAGTTGCATCACTACCAGCTTTTAATCCTTTTAATTGTTTTACAATTAAGGTGTTGACCATTGGTATATCATCAACCCAAGTAAGTTTATGATCTTCTAAATAATCATATAATTTTTCGTTAGGTGCAATAATATCTGTAAAAATATCTTCTATAAATTGTTGGTCTTCATCAAAAGTGTTTTTATTGTTTTTCATGTAATTTGCATATAAATCACTTTCTTTTATTGCAGCCAAAAGAAGCAAAATATAATCGTCATTTAGTACCCAATTATTAATTTTTCTATCAGCAATAGCCATACTCAAAGAGTTGCTTTCGGAAAGAATTCTGAAAACAGCATTGTTGATAAATTTTTTGTTGGGTTTGCGTTCTTCTGGTGTTGCCAAATGCTTTTGGCTAGATTTGTCAAGAAATATAACTTCTTTTTTAGAAATTTCTATTAACGAAGAAAGCATAATAAGGTATAAATCCTGAATACTTTCGATACTATATAATAAGAATTTTTCTTCTTTTTCTATATTCTCCGAACCGTTTTGATGCATCGCATATATGGATTGCATTACTTTTACACGAATATGTCTTCTGTTTAACACCTTGTAAGAACTTTTTAAAATTAAAGGAGCGAAAGAATATCTTTCGCTCCGCAAAAATAAGAATATAATTGAAACCCTAAATTATTATTTAGCGTTTTCTTTTTTTCGTTCTGCAATTGTATTTTCTGCAATAAACATAGCAGCTTGATGTGAGGTAACTCCTTTTGCTTGAGCAACATTAAAAATCTCTAAAGTTGTATTGTAGATATTTTCGGTTTTGCGCATAGCTTCGGCTTTGTCATAACCTACAATTTCTGCATAAACATTGATGATTCCACCAGCATTAATAAGGAAATCTGGTGCATAAACAATTCCTTTTTCTTTTAGAATTTGACCGTGAATTTTTTCATTTGCCAACTGATTGTTGGCAGCTCCAGCAATAACTTGTGCTTTGATTTTATAAATTGTATCATCATTTATAGTTGCACCCAATGCACAAGGCGAATAAATATCGACATCTGCAGCATACAAATCGTCACCTCTAAAGATTTGAGCACCATATTTTGCACTTATTTCTTGCAATTTTGCTTCATTGATGTCGGTAATTTGAACAAGTGCACCTTCTTTTGATAAATAGTCTACCAAAGTTTCGCCAACGTGACCAATACCCTGAACAAGAATTTTTTTGCCACTTAAAATATCAGAACCAAATTTATATTTAGCAGCAGCTTTCATTCCCATGTATACACCATAAGCAGTAACGGGAGATGGATTTCCAGAACCACCTTTAGATTCAGAAATTCCGGTAACGTGTGTCGTAACTTCACGAATTAAATCCATATCGGCAGTTGTAGTACCAACATCTTCGGCAGTGATGTATTTTCCGCTTAGAGAATTGACATATTGTCCAAATTTGGTAATCATTTCTGGAGTTTTGTCTATTTTAGAATCGCCAATAATTACGGCTTTTCCTCCACCTAAATTTAGACCTGTGATGGCAGATTTATATGTCATTCCTCTAGAAAGTCTCAAAACATCGTTTAAGGCTTCCCATTCGTTGGCATATTTCCACATTCTTGTTCCGCCTAAAGCTGGCCCTAAAACTGTGTTATGTATTCCTATAATTGCTTTTAAACCTGTATCTTTGTCGTTACAAAAAACAATTTGTTCGTGATTGTCAAATGATAATTGTCCGAAGACGGGATCAATTTTTTGAAGCTCTTTTGGGTTTAAGATTTCTGTGACCATAATTTTTTTTGATTTTAGGATTTGCGACTTTATCAAAAAGACTATGCAAAATTAATATTAAAATCAAAATATCGCACTATTTTTGAAGATAAATAGCAATTTAATAAAAAAATGTTTTTAATATCGAATAAAACATAATTATACATTGTTTAGTATATTTAATAAAAAAAATAACAATTCAATAAAGAATTTAACAAAATAATGAAAGAACTACAGTATTTAAATAAATATTTCGTCAAATATAAATATAGTTTTTTGATTGGAATTGTCACGACTATTGTGGCACAAATATTCTCCTTATTTACTCCAAAATTAATTAGTAAATCTTTTCAAGCCATTGAGAATTTTGCAAAGAAACCAAATGCAAATACTACTAACATTCAAAACGAATTGATACACAATATTTTGTTGATAGTTGCCACAACATTAATTGCTGGATTTTTAACATTCTTGATGCGTCAAACTTTAATTGTAATGTCGAGACATATTGAATTTGATTTAAAAAATGAAGTGTTTCGTCAATATGAAAATTTATCTCAAAATTTTTACAAACAAAACCGTACAGGCGATTTGATGAATCGTATTAGTGAAGATGTCGGAAAAGTCAGAATGTATGTTGGCCCTGCGGTAATGTATACCATAAATACATTTATCCGTTTTTCGATTGTTATCTTTTATATGTATACGGTTTCGCCCAGATTAACCCTATATACACTCTTGCCATTACCCATTTTATCGTACACAATTTTCAAATTGAGTTCTGCAATTAACAAACGTAGTACAATTTTCCAACAATATTTGTCAAAAATTTCAAGTTTTACACAAGAAATATTTTCAGGAATAAGAGTAATAAAAGCCTATTCATTAGAGAATCAGCATCAAGAAAATTTACAAAAATTATCATTAGAAAGCAAAGACAAAAGTATGAGTCTTGCCAAAGTACAGTCAGTTTTTGGTCCTTTAATGCTGGCTTTAATAGGTGTTAGTAACTTGGTAGTTATTTATTTTGGTGGTATAATGTATATAAACGGAAGCATTAAAAGTATTGGTACCATTGCCGAATTTATTTTATATGTTAATATGTTGACTTGGCCTGTTGCTTCATTGGGTTGGGTTTCTTCTATGGTACAAGAAGCTGAAGCATCACAAAAAAGAATCAATGAGTTTTTAAAAATTGTGCCCGATATTCAAAACAATCAATATTCAAAATCTGAAATTAATGGTACAATCGAATTCAAAAATGTGAGTTTTATTTACGACGATACCAATATCAAAGCACTTCAGGATTTTAGCTTCACTATTAATAAAGGAGAAACATTGGCGATTTTAGGTAAAACAGGTTCTGGAAAATCAACAATACTTTCATTAATAAGTAGGTTGTATGACGCTACAAACGGAACAATTTTAATTGAAGGAAAGCCAATTGACGAATTGAATTTGTATGATTTAAGAAATAGTATTGGCATTGTTCCTCAAGATGTTTTTCTGTTTTCGGACACTATAAAAAATAATATTAAATTTGGAAATGAAAATGCATCAGATAACGAAGTTGTTTTTGCTGCTAAAAAAGCGGTAGTTCATGATAATATTGTAAATTTTAATCAGCAATACGAAACCATTTTGGGCGAAAGAGGAATTACGCTTTCAGGTGGTCAAAAACAAAGAGTTGCAATTGCAAGAGCCATTATAAAAAATGCTTCAATATTATTGCTCGACGATTGTCTTTCGGCTGTTGATACTGAAACTGAAGAAGCAATTTTGAATAATTTGTTAGAATTTTGCAAAACAAAAACTACAATTATTGTAAGTCATAGAGTATCCTCTGCAAAAAATGCTGATAAAATTATTATTATCGAAGACGGAAAAATTATACAACAAGGCACTCATAATCAACTAGTAAACATTGATGGCTATTATGCTGAATTATATTTAAAACAACTTTCAGAAAAAGAATTGTTATAAATGTTGCATAATACTACATTTTTTATCATTTTTGAATTGAAAATAAACTACAAAAATTGATAGAAGGATTATGAGAGAAAACGATATGTTAGAAAAAGAGGAAATTTTTTCTAAAGTTTTAAGAGCCGGAAGAAGAACTTATTTCTTTGATGTAAGAGCAACTAAAGCTGATGATTACTACATTACTATTACAGAAAGCAAGAAGTTTACAGAAGAAGATGGGTCATTTCATTTCAAAAAACATAAAATCTATTTGTATAAAGAAGATTTTACAGCTTTCGCTGAAATTTTAGAAGACATGACATCATATGTTTTGAATCATAAAGGAGAAGAGGTTATCTCTGAAAGACATCAAAAAGACTTCAAAAAAGAATATAATTCTGAAAAACCAGAAGATAATAATGCGAATACAAGTAATTTTACTGATGTTAATTTTGATGATATTTAATTGAAAATATCAATAATTTTATAAAACAAGTCTAAGAAATATTTTCTTAGACTTGTTTTTTTTAAGTCAAATAAATTTTTATAAAAAATATAATTTTAGTTTTATAAAAAAATTAATAGTAAATTTCATATTACTATTTTATTAATGAATGGTAAAGATGTCGAAATGATTACTTACTAAAATATTTTTAATATATTTGTCTTTAGTTTAAAATAAAAATTATTTAAAATAACAATTTAGTTTACTTTTTATACTATAATTGCAATTTATTGAAAAATAATAAATAAGAGTCCCAAATTACAATAATGAGTTTCAAATTACTTAAAATATTTTCAAAGTTAATTTTACTACTATTTATGTTTTCCGTAAATAGTAGTTTTTGCCAGCAAAAAAAAACACTTGATAATGTAAATAAGACTAATGACTCCATTGTTGATTTAAGTAAAAAAAATATAAATGATGAATATTTAAAAAAAATAAATTTCACAATTAATCAACAGAATTTAATAACTAATTCAAAAACTAATAAAAATAAAAGTATTTTTTTTAATACAACTTATTTAAAAAAAGAATTATTTGAAAAATATATACACAGCCCTTTAACATTAAATGAAATTATTTCTAAAAATAATTTAGTGAAAAGAAAATATTTTGAAATAAATAAATTAAAAAGAAATTATTTTTCGTCTCCTTTAGGAATAATTACTGGCTTTACAAGTATTTGTTTGCCAGGTGCAACTACAACACAATTAACTGGATTTGGTACACCAGCTGCTATAAATCCTTGGGTTTCTTCTAATCCTGCTGTAGCAACTGTTAATGCAACAGGATTAGTTACAGCTATTTCTGTCGGACCAACAACAATCACATATACAGATAATTTATTTAATAATGCGTCAATAACAGTTAATGTTACTATTTCGCCAACTGTAACTTTAGCTCCAATTTTTAATAATAGTTTAATATTCTGTAAAGGAGGTTTATGTACTCTTCTTGGTTCAGGTACACCAGCCGCATCAAACCCCTGGATATCATTAAGTCCCTCGATTGCAACTGTTAATAGTACAGGTAATGTAACCGGTGTATCAGCTGGTACTGCAATAATTGAATATAAAAACAACTATGGATGTACAGGACAAATTACTGTTACTGTTAAACCATTAATAGTTCCAGTTATATCTTGTGGGGCAACAACCTTAAATCAAATTACTTTTAATTGGTTAGCTGTACCTAGTGCGACAACATATACTGTTTTGTATAGTATTAATGCAGGTCCTACAGTTTTTGTAGGAAATATAGGTAATGTTTTAACATATACAAAATCAGGGCTATTACCAAATGATTCGGTAACAATTACAGTGACTCCTTCTGGTGCATTAGGCGCTTGTCTTGCTTCAGGATTTTTAACTTGTACTGCTAATCCTTGTACTGCAGCTACTACTCCTAGTATTCCAACAATTGGAACAATTACACAACCTACATGTACAACGTCTACTGGTTCGGTTGTTTTAAATGGTTTGCCTTCTGGTGCTTGGACTATCAATCAATTTGGCACTTCAATTACAACTTATATTGGTAGTGGTACTTCGTTTACAGTTCCAACTCTTTCTACTGGAAACTATACTTTTACTGTTACCAACAGTACAGGTTGTGATTCTTCAACAACTGGCAATGTAAATATATCAACTCAACCAGCTACTCCTAGTGTTCCAACTATAGGAATTGTAACTCAACCAACTTGTACTGCACTTGGTTCGGTTGTTTTGAGTGGTTTGCCTAGCGGAACTTGGACTATCAATCAATCGGGAACGGCTACTTCAACTTACTCTAGCAGTGGTGCATCGTATACCGTAACTAGTTTGGCTGTTGGTACCTATACTTTTACTGTAACCAATGCTGCAACTTGTATTTCGGGTGTTTCTGCTATAGCTACTATCAATTCTCAACCCGCAACACCTGCAACTCCAACG
>JAYTVI010000250.1:0-2880 GCA_043744095.1 Flavobacterium sp. | reverse complement strand
TATTCTGCTTCAACATTGGATATCGAATCCTGGAAGAAGCAATGCTATGATGCTATGAATGACGATTTTAATACTCCGATTTTGATTGCTAATTTGTTTGAAGGTGTTCGTTTTATCAATGTATTGAAAGATGGTGCCGAAACTCTAACAGAATTAGATTTGCAAACATTAAATCAAACTATGAATAGTTTTGTTTATGATGTTTTAGGATTGAGAAACGATAAAGAAGCAGTAAACTCTAACGAAAAACTAGAAGGTGTTGTCAATATGCTTATTGCTATGCGCAACGATGCAAGAGCAAATAAAGATTTTGCCATGTCAGACCACATTAGAGATCAATTAATAGCAATAGGAATTCAGTTGAAAGATGGTAAAGACGGCACAACTTTTAGTGTTCAATAATATAGTTGAACAGAACTTTTTTTTAAATGATGTCTAAAATAGTACAATTTCCATTTCTGTTTTTAATACGATTTTATCAAGTCGCTATTTCTCCATTTACACCAGCAACCTGTCGATTTGAGCCTACTTGCTCTAGTTATTATATAGAAGCTATTCAAATTCATGGTGTTTTTAAAGGTTCTTATTATAGTATTAAAAGAATTTTGAGTTGTCATCCTTGGGGAAAAACGGGTTATGATCCTGTTCCTGAAAAAAAATGTTCTCATAAACATTAACTTATTTTAAGAAAAAGTTTATTTAAAATCTTTATTTTTACAAAAAACAAAATACCACTATTTATGTCATTACCATTAAGTATAGTTTGGAATCCTTCGGAAGGAATAGATTTAGGATTTTTTGTCATACGTTATTATAGCCTAATGTTTGTAATAGCATTTGGATTGGGTTGGCTAATAATGAAAAAAATATTCGAAAGAGAAAACGAATCAATCGAAAAATTAGATTCGTTATTTATCTGGACAGTGCTTGCAACCTTACTTGGTGCAAGATTAGGACACGTGTTTTTTTATGATTGGGAATATTATAGCAATCATTTATCAGAAATATTATTACCGTTTAAGTTTTCGCCAAAATTTGAATTCACAGGATTTCAAGGATTGGCAAGTCATGGTGCGGCTATAGCAATAATTATTGCCATGTATTTTTTTAGTAAAAAAATAATGCATCGACCATTGTTATGGGTACTTGATAGAGTTGTAATTCCGGTTGCAAGTGGTGCAGTTTTTGTTAGGATAGGTAATTTTTTTAATTCAGAAATTGTAGGTAAAGTAACTGATTCACCATTTGGTATTCGATTTTTGAGAGATTATTTTAGTTCTAGAGATGTGGTTTCTAAAACTAATATTTCAAATCCTAATGAAGCGTATTATGCAATTGCAACAAATCCACAATTTGAAGATTTATTAAAATTAGTTCCAGCAAAACACCCTGCACAATTATATGAATCTGTATGTTATGTATTTGTATTTGCAATTTTATTTTTCCTGTATTGGAGAACCAATATCAGAGATAGACAAGGTATGTTATTCGGATTGTTTTTAGTCCTGCTTTGGTCTGTTCGTTTTGTTGTAGAGTTTGTTAAAGAAAGCCAAGGCGGATTTGAAGAGTCTTTAGGGTTGTTTTCTACAGGACAATGGTTAAGTATTCCTTTTATATTAGTTGGATTGTATTTTATGATTTTGGCAGACAAACCAATAAAAGAATAAAATAGTTATTTAATATCACTGATGTCCGATAAAATCTTACTAAATAGGATTGAAGACAATTATAATGATACGTAACAAACAGTTCACTCCTACGGAGCTTACTTTGAAGTTTATATTTTTATTACAAACAGTTTGTCCCGATGGGACTAAAATAGCTCCGTAGGAGCGAAATATTTGTAATATTAGTTTGTATTTTGTTGGTTTTAGCCCCATCGGGGCGAAATGTAATTTTTATCGGACAACAGTTTTTCTAATACAAAAAAAGATTATCTATACGTTAACTGTAATTTTTAATTCGCGAAAAAAAAATAACGTTTTTGTTTTCATAATTACCAAATTTTGGTAACTTTACAAAAATTAATGAAATTATGGGACGAAATACATCAGTTTCTTTGGGAAATTATTTTGAAAACTTTGTAGATAGTAGAGTTTCTGAAGGTAGATTTAAAAATGCAAGTGAAGTTATTCGAGCTGGATTAAGATTGTTGGAAGAAGAGGAAGGTAAAATTATTGCTCTTAAAAATGCAATTAAACAAGGAATTGAAAGTGGAATTGCTAAAGATTTTGATCCAAAAAAGCATCTTGAATCTCTAAAAGCTAAAAAGAGGAATGGCTAAATATATAATTACAGTAGAAGCCGTTGAAGATTTAACTAAGATTTGGGATTATACTTACGAAGTTTGGTCAGAAAACCAAGCCGATAAATATTATTATGAACTTCTTGAAGATTGTCAAGTATTGGCTGAAAATCTAAACTTTGGTAAAAATTATAATGAGATTAGTGAAGAAATTTTTGGCTACAAATCAGGTCAACATATAATATTTTTCAGGAAACAAAGTGAAAGTAAAATTGAAATTACAAGAATTCTACATTCAAGAATGGATTTGAAAAACAGAATTGAAGAATAAAACTAAAGTTAACAACCGTTTCACGCAATTGCGAAATTTTCAGTGAATTCACGTTAATTTTTCGCAATTATTTTCTACTTTAGTAGAAAATATTTAGTCACAAAGTTCGCAACTGACTTGAATCGGCGAAACGAACTATTTTATGTATTTTTTTAAACACATATTACAGTTATTAAATATAGCTTATTGTTATATTGTATAATAAATCACAACTATCCGAAAGTCTAAAATAAAAAGTGCCTGAGAATCCCTTATTTTTGTTTTGAGAAATAAAATAATCAATGGGACTCTTCAGACGCATCAA
>JAYTVI010000249.1:0-2881 GCA_043744095.1 Flavobacterium sp. | reverse complement strand
ATTTATTTTAATATAATTTATTTTAATATAATTTATTTTAATATAATTTATTTTAATATAATTTATTTTAATATAATTTATTTTAATGTAATTTATATAGTTATCTTTTTTATATTAATGATTACTCTGCTTATGAAATCCTCTATTTTAAAAATATGACTTAAATTATTTAAGTATAACCTATAATATTTTTTTATTTGAAAATTTTCTATTTATAAAACATGCTATTTTTAGACTAGAGTACACCTTGTTCAATATTGACTTAGTAATCTATATAAAGATTTTTTTTAAGAAAAAATTTATTTGTAAAATTTTATATAAATATTAAAAATATACTATATTTAAAAATATTTAATACTAGAATATTAATTATACAACTATAAATTGCTTATTTTATACAAAAAATTAATATTTACTATTGTTGATGTAATTTTATAACAAATAGTATTTATAAAATATTATATAACTAAATAACTATTTTTCTTATTAAATATACTTTAACTTTAAAATATTATATTTAAAAAATAACATAATTTATTAAAACATAATACACATATTTATTTTTTACTAACAACTATTATACGTATGAAATATTTAACTTTAGAAATAAATGTATTTTATTTAATATTAACTATTTGCTTGATTAGCTCATTAGTAGAGCGTAAGACTGAAAATCTTAAGGCAATTAGTTCGATTCTAATATTAGGCAGCTTTTCTTAATGTCATTAAACTTTTTAAAAAATAACTATTACTATGAATCCTTTGGATATTTTATTACTGATATTATTGAAGTTTCTATTAGCCTTTTAAATCTAATATTTATAGAAAATAATAATTATGAGTATAATTTTACTAAAATTTTTAATATAAATGCTAATTATTTAAATAATAATATTGAAAACAAACTATTTTATTTTAATAAAATTAATTCAATAATAAATAGCAATATTTTCTTTAACATATTTAATTTATACACCAATATTTTTAGTTTTTTTTTGATTATTTTATATTTATTTTTATTATATCATTTTTTTACATACTTTTTATTAAATTATTTTACAAAGAATAATTTTATATTTAGTTTTTTTAATAACTTAGTTATAATTTGATTTAAATTTTTAAGTGAAAAGCTAGAAAGTTTAGAAGAAGTTTTTTTATGTTTTAAATTTTTACCATTTTTTATATTTATATTTTTTACACACTTTTTTTATTTTAATAATTTTTTATCATTCTTTATTTTTATTGAATGAATAGCGCCGGTTTTATTTGGATTAATTATTATTACAGAAAGTATATGACTCTTCTCTTCATATATTTTTATCTATTTAAATGGATCTAAAGGTAGAAAAATTCTATTAGTTTCATTAGTAGAAGATATAATAGGACTTTTAATTTTAATGGTAAGAATTATTCTTCAATTAATAAGAGGTATAATATGTAGCTTATATCATGATTTTTTTAAAGAAATAGTTATTTTATATTTAATTAAATTACAAAAAATTTTATTTATATGAAATTTTTTTTTTTTTTTTAAATTAAATATAATATATTTTTTATTATTGTTTTTATTTAAAATTTTATTTATAATTATTTTATCTACATTTTTAGTGGTTTTAATGTTTTTACAAGCATTATTTTTATTTTTAGCTGTATGATTATTTTGTAAGTGCTGATTTAAATCAGTGTATAATCAAAGAATAAATAATATTACATTTAGTGAGTAATATTAAACATAAATAATAATGAGCTATCAAGGTGAACTACTAATGATTATAGAAATATACTTAAGCAATATTTATAATAATTTAGAATTGTTATCATGTAGTTATTGAAATAGAATAGGCGAAATGTTTGGGGATATAAAATTTTGAATTTATACTGGAGATATTTCAGTATATGAAGATTTTGATGAAGGTATATATTCAGATCACACGGACTTCTTAGATTACCCATATTATTTAGAAACTCAAGAACTAGCAGACTTTTCAGAATTCATGAATTTTTCTGAAATAAATTGAACTGAATTTGAAATGGTAGAACCACTTCTATCTATTGATATTGTAGAATTTAAATTTAATTTAAATTTATTAACAAACCTAGTAAATTTTATAAACATAGGTAAAATTAACATCGATATAGAATTTGACAATAATTTAAATGATTTTATAGATTTATTTGATAATATTTACTTGGATTATATAAATAATATAATAGTTGATATATTTTATAATAATTACTTTTATGATTTATTAACTGATATATATAATGAATTTATTATATTTATATTTATTATTGATATAAATATTTTTGTTTTTTTAAAAAAAAATATTTTATTATCTAGTATATTATATATACCTTCTATAGATAATTATACCTTGATTTTAATAGCAATACCCTTAATAATATTATTTATATATATAAAAAATTATGTATTTAATAATTTAATACCTATTATGTGAACGTTTTTGTATAAAAATAATAAAAAAATTTTTTTTTTTTTAAAATTATACGTATGATATGTTAAAAAATTTTTTAAAAAAATTTATAAATTGTTACATAGTACTTTTATACAGATTATTTATATTATTTTATTTGATATAATTTTATATTTGTTTTATTTAATTTTAAATAGTACTGTATATGTATGTTTATATATATGTTCAAGTTTAAACTTATTTATAATTTTAATTTGTAATAAAATAAATAAGTTTATGTTTATATTTATACCTAAAATATTATATTTCATTAAATTAATAAATATAATAATATATATATAAATAATTTTTAAAATGAATATTTTTAAAAAGTAAATATACATTTATTGTTATTAATTTAATGAAATATAATATTTATACCTAAAATATTATATTTCATTAAATTA
>JAYTVI010000248.1:0-2899 GCA_043744095.1 Flavobacterium sp. | reverse complement strand
TTGTACAAATCAGATACCTTATAAAAAGCTTCTCTAGCCTTTTCAATATCTGAATTTTTAGATTCATCAATTTGTTGAAGTAATTTTTTAAGTTTTGAGTCACTGTCTATCCAATCTTGAATAGGGTTGTTACTAAGATTTTCCATAAATTTTTTCTCTTTCGCCTCCTTGAAGCCATTCTTGAAAAGATATTTCAATTGGTCGAAATTCAATTCCTGTTATTCCTTGATTTTCGATTTCTAATTTTAATCGTTCGGAAACTGTGCCTCTGCCAGTGCCATTAATAAAATGAGGCATAAAGAAAAAATCAAATTTCTCGTCTTTTAAAACTAAATTTCTAAAGTATAATTCTGTTGGAAACTTATTTTCTTCTTTACTCTTCAAAAAATCTGTCAATGTTTTGATATGATTTATTTCTTCAAATGAGACGGTACCATCACCATTATTAGTTTTAATTGTGAAATTTAATTTTTCGAAATCAAGTAAATCAAATGCTTGTTCGGATATATGTGTTTGCCAATATCCTTCAATTCTTGCATTATTTTGAATCATAAAAGTAGGGAAAAACTGCAAACCAAAAAGATTAAACTTTTCAAAGATACATTTCAACTTATCGCTTATTAACATAGATCTAGAAAAACCAACACTAGAAACTCGAATCAAATCTATTACATTTGCTTTTGGATGAAGCACCACATTTGATAAAATTGGTAATCCTTCTATTTTTCTGTAAAACATTCTATCGATAAATCTTGGTTCATCCCAAATATGACAATTGTGTATTATCTCTTTTGTTTGTTCAACTTTGCCCAATATTTTTCTATTCATGCTCTCTTCTATGTTAAAATATTTCATGCTCTTTTATGGTAAAACTAAATTATTAATATTTGTGTTAGGGTTGTTAGCTATCCAAACTCTTATTTCCGAGATTAGATTGGTTACATAATTATAACATTGTTGTGGTGTAGCATTTGGATTTAAATCATCATAACTAATTAACTTACCTTTAATTAAATTTGTGTAATTAGCGTGACTTCCACTATGCACTGCAGAAGATAAAGGAATACCATTTAACGCCTCGTTTAAATGTAATGCATCAGCAGACTTAAACGCTTTCTGCATTACCTCGTAACTTTGTAAACTAATTGGCATAATATGGTGCGCAATTAATGGATTTCCTGTAACTAAATTTAACGCTTTTCTAAGTTGCTGTCTACAAGTTCCATCTGTTCCAAAATAGATTGTACCATCGGCAAGTCTTTTCCAAACAAGTTTATATTTGTTAGTTGATTGGTAAGCTGTTTTTATCTTTATAGCATATTTGGTATTAAAGGCAGCCCAACCAACAAGAGGCACAGCACTTGCAAAACTGAATCCAGCATTTACATTATCGCCCTCAATAACATATAAAGTACCATTTATTAAGTCGGCAACTTCACCACCTACAGGGATTAATCCAAAAGCATCTAAACTAATATGAATAATATCTTTTGTTGCTTCCCACCAACACTTTGCGTCTGACCAAGTTGGGTTTGTTTGTTTTAATAGTCTTTTTTTTAAATAAGTGTTTAATAAAAAAAGATTAGGACTTATTTCTGATGGTGGATTTGAAAGTGCTTGTAAATCTAAATCAATATAGGGATCAAGTGTTAATGCAAAACTATCTTCAAATAAATTATCACCCGCAGTATCTAATTTTAAGCACATTTGTATTCTATTATTAGCATCAACTCGATTAGAGTCATTAATGGATAAATCAACTATTTCTTTCGCAAAATTCTTACTATCAACAGAAAAAACATTTTGAATTAAATAATTAAAAATACTCAATTGGGTTTCTTCGTTTAAATGACTTATTTTTGTAATTAATGGATTGTTTGATAATATAATTTGCACATCTCCTAATTCTTCTGGATTGTTTAGATTAAGTTCTATGTAATTATTAATCAATAGTTGTGTATTTCTTTTTAAAGCATGGAAAGTACTAGCGTTGTCAAATCCTAAATTGTATATAAATTGAGAGGCATTTGCCGGCAAAGGCCAAGGATGAAAAACGACAGGCATAATTACTGCATTACCACCACTATTACCATTACCACCACTATTACTGTTACCATTAGTATTAGAACTTGTTAATCCACCAAAAGTATAAGTAGTGCCAGCACCAGACCAGCTTGTTCCAGGATTACCACCAGATACTGCTCGTATTAAACAGTCTAGATCAATTATTGCCCCATCAGGACCAACCATTACACAGTCATCTTGTTTGACACATTTAAGAAGTCCATTTTCATATTGTATTATTCCTGCATGATCATAATTTATTTTATAAATATCGAGATTACCTGTAAAAGTAGATGCGTCAAAATTTTTAATATCATCAACTTCATTATATCTAAAAATTAATGATTTGTATTCTTGTTCTGTTTTAAAAACATGCAGGTTTTCAAAATAAAAGTCTTCTCCTGTTTGAAATTCTTTATAAATCCTTACGCTGTATGTTTTGAGTCCATTAGCATTAACATATTCTATAATTTTATCTAAATCAAGATTTAGATTACTGTCAAATCTTCTAAGAGCTCCAGAATTGGTAGATAAAAAATCATAGTTTTTATTATAGGCTTGTATTGTTGGGATTAGAAACGGAGCTTGTTCTATTGTTAAAAAATTTATCCTGCTCTGAGGTTCTGTTTTTATTATGGCTTCTTCATACAAATCTTTCTCACAACTAGAAAAAATAGTCGCAACTACTAAAATCAAAAATAAACCGCCTTTTTTTAATAAATGTTTCATAATTTGTTTGGTTAAAATTAGTTAATAATTTCAAATATAGACAAATATTTAACAATAACACAAATATGTGTTTATTATTTTTTCTAGATATCATCACTTTTCAACC
>JAYTVI010000247.1:0-2906 GCA_043744095.1 Flavobacterium sp. | reverse complement strand
ATTTTGATAATATTTCTATCGATTTAATTTACGGATTTCCTAATATGACTAATCAAAAATGGCTTCAAAATATAGAAACTGCTTTGTCGTTCAATATTTCGCATATTTCAAGTTACGCATTAACTGTTGAACCCAAAACCGCATTACATACATTTATCCAAAAAGGAATTATTCCAAAATTAGATGATGAAAAAGCACAAGAACAGTTTCATATTTTGATTGAAAAACTCGAAGAAAACGGATTTATACATTACGAATTATCCAATTTCGGCAAGTCAACTTATTTTTCAAAAAACAATTCAAGTTATTGGTTGGGAAAAAATTACCTCGGAATTGGACCTTCAGCACATAGTTATAATGGAATTTCTAGAAGTTGGAATGTATCCAATAATACTATTTATCTGAAATCTATTGCTGAAAATAAGTTACCATCTGAAAGTGAAATTTTAACGTTGACTGATAGATACAACGAGTATTTAATGACTGGTTTGCGAACTATTTGGGGAATTTCGTTAGATAGAATTGAATCTGAATTTGGAGATAAATATTTAGATTATTTGAGTAAACAATCTCAAAAATTTATTTCAGATGATTTATTATTCATTGAAAATAATGTGCTTAAAATATCCAAAAAAGGAAAGTTTCTTTCTGACGGAATTGCATCAGATTTATTTATGCTGAACTAGTTTCAGCATCTGTTGAATTTTAAGAAGAATGTGTGAACTAGTTTCAGCATCTGTTTAATCTGAATTTATTTCAGATTCTTTTCTCAAATTAATACATCTAAATATGATCAAAGGATATACATATATAATTACAAACAAAAACCATTCTGTTTTATATATTGGTGCAACAAAAGATTTAAAATATAGAATAGAATGCCATAAAGACGGAACTGGAGCTGTTTTTACAAAAAAATACAATGCTTCTATTTTAGTATATTTTGAGGAGTTTGATGATTATAGAGATGCATTTGCAAGAGAAAAAAAATTAAAGAATTGGCATAAAGATTGGAAATGGAATTTGGCAAAAGGTTCAAATCCTGAATTAAAAGATTTATATTTGGAGTTATAAATTAGTGTCTTTTTAACAGATTTACGTAAAGTTGAAAAGATGCTGAAACAAGTTCAGCATAAATGATAGCAAAAATCCAAAATTTCCAAATCGATCTATCAAAACCAATTGATATTTCTATTCCATTATCTAACACAGACCAAAACCCAATTGCGTGGTATATCGAAAAACCAGAAATTGAACCAGTTCAGTTTGTCGATTGGATAGGTAGTGTCAAAAGCGGTGCGTCTACAAATTTTAACAATATTTTCTTCAATCCACATGGTCACGGAACACATACTGAATGTCTCGGACACATTACACGAGAATTTTATTCGATAAATCAATGTTTGAAACAATTTTTTTTCACCGCCGAATTGATTTCTATTGAACCAGAATTAATAAATGGAGATTTAATTATTACAAAGCATCAATTAGAAATTTTTTTGAAATCAAATAGCAGTTTACATACGTTGCAATCTGAATCTAATGTACAGACGTTGCAAACTATATCTATTTTACAGACGTTTAATTGCAACGTCTCAACGTTAATTATCAGAACTTTACCAAATTCAGAATCCAAAAAGCATAAAAATTATTCCAAAACCAATCCGCCATATTTATCGGAAGAAGCTGCAATTTTTATTAGAGAAACAGGAATTCAACATTTATTAATAGATTTGCCAAGCGTTGATAGAGAAGAAGATGAAGGAAAATTATTAGCTCACAAAGCATTTTGGAATGTAAAAGATATTAATAATTTAAATGAAGACGCCAGATTAAATTGCACCATTACCGAAATGATTTATGTTGAAGATGAAGTTTTAGATGGAAGTTATATTTTGAATCTACAAATTGCTTCGTTTGAGAATGATGCAAGTCCGAGTAAGCCGGTTTTATATGCGATTTCAAAGTAATTTAAAATTCAACATTTAAAAATTAAAACAATTGATTACAGTTTCTACAGACAAATCCAAACTTGATGTTCCGTTTATTCAAAACTTTTTGAAAGATGTTTATTGGGCTGCAGGACGAACAATTGATGAGGTTCAAACCACAATTGACGCTTCTTTTTGCTTCGGGATTTATCTGGATGAAAAGCAAATTGGCTTTTGTAGAGTAATAACTGATTATGTTGTTTTTGCTTATGTTATGGATGTTTATATTGATGAAAACCATCGCGGAAAAGGATATTCTTCGATTTTAGTTGATGCGATGTTAAATGAACCACAATTAAAACAAGTCAAAATTTGGCGATTAGCAACATCTGATGCACACTTTTTGTATGAAAAATTCGGATTCAAATTGCTTGCTCATCCTGAAAAAATGATGGAGAAAATTGTTAGTGGTCAGTAAACGGTTTTTAGTGATCAATTAGAAAAAAAAATAGTAAAATAAAAGTTTCATTTTAAGACAGTCAACTGAGCACTGAAAACTGAACACCGAATATTTAAAAATTATGAACATACAACAACTCTACGAATTCTGTTTATCAAAAAAAGGAGTAACCGAACATTTTCCTTTTGATGAAGATACTTTGGTATTTAAAGTTGGCGGAAAAATGTTTTGTCTAACATCTTTAAAAGAGTGGGAAAAAGGAACACCTTCTTTAAATTTGAAATGCAATCCAGAAAAAGCTATAGAACTTCGAGCTGAATTTGAAGCGATAAATCCAGGTTATCATATGAGTAAAATACATTGGAATACAGTAAGTTTCAAAAAAGATATTACAGACAAAATGATGTGTGAATTAATCAATCATTCATACGAATTGGTTTTTAGTAGTTTGAATAAAAAAATTCAAAATGAGATATTAGCGTTATAAAATTAGTAAGTTTTTTTCTGCTTTTCTA
>JAYTVI010000246.1:0-9810 GCA_043744095.1 Flavobacterium sp. | reverse complement strand
ATGCAAACCAACATCCTTTTCCGAAAACAATTACCTTAGTTTTTGTCGACTTTTCAGTTGTTTGACCAAGGTCGCCAAGAACCGACTTTTTTTCATCGGAAAAAAGATTTTTAGTGTCGGTTTCTTCAGCTAATGCATCAACAATTTGGTTGATGTATTTCCAGGAGAATTCTTGATAATCTACTGGCGATAACATTCCACCCCAAGAATCAAAAATTTGAACTGCATTTACTCCTGATTTTACTTTTTCTTTCAAATATAATATAGTTGTATCAGTGATTTTTTGTAATAAGGTATGTGCAGCAATTGGATTTGAAAAACAAAAACCTTTTGCAGTATCAAAACTTTTAGAACCTTTTCCTTCTACGCAATAGCAAAAAATTGTCCAAGGCGAACCTGCAAAACCAATTAACGGAACCTCATCGTTCAACATTTTTTTTGTTAATTTGATAGCATCAAAAACGTAACCTAAAGTTTCATTTACATCTGGAACAATCACTTGATTTACTTGTTCCATCGTGCGAATTGGATTTGGAATAATTGGTCCCAAATTGTCTTTCAACTCCACGTGAATTCCCATTGCTCTTGGAACTACCAAAATATCTGAAAATAAAATGGCAGCATCTGGTTTTACAATTCTAATGGGTTGAACTGTAATTTCAGCTGCTAATTCTGGAGTTTCGCAACGAGTGAAAAAATCATATTTGTCTCGTAATGCTCTGAATTCTGGTAAATATCTTCCGGCTTGACGCATCATCCAAACTGGTGGACGTTCTACTGTTTCATTGTTTAAAGCTCTTAGGAATAGGTCGTTTTTAATCATATCTTGTTTGATTAGACCTTACAGGTTTTGAAAACCTGAAAAGTTACATTTCTAATTATAATATTCTATTACTTCATAAAACACATTTTCAACTGAAGGTTTATCTGCAATGATGATGTTTTTTATTTTCTTATTTTCTAATGCTTCTGCTGTGGTTTCTCCTATGCAAAAACACGTTTCGTCTTTTATTGTATTCAATTTTAAATAACTTTCAACTGCTGATGGACTGAAAAATAAAATTCCATCTAGCTTTTCTTTAATTTTTTTGGATGTTAATTCAGTTTCATAAACTTCAATTTCGTTGAAAGCGATTCCGTTTCTCTTTAATGTAATTGGCAAAACATCTCGACGTAAATTTCCACTGAAAAAGGTGTAACTTTCTTTACTGTAAATTAACAAAATTATTTCAGCCAAATCGGATGCGTAACCTGTATAAGCGACAACGTTAAATCCGTTTTCTGTTAATAAATCTTTGGTTTTCATTCCAACTGAAAAGACATTCTTGCTTTTTAGTTCATCGCATTTTGGATATTGTAAAATACTTTGAACGGCATTCTGACTTGTAAAAATTAGATTGTTATTGATTTTAGATAATTCGAAATTCTTGATATTGGTTTCGATAAAATCTTCTTCAATTAGATGAATATTGGTGTCTAATAATTCTTGCTTTTGATTTGGTAAAAGCTTTTTGGTAGATAGTATGTTGATTTGTTTTGTCATTGTTTGATATAAAAAACGGTGTCAATAAAATATAAAACATCATCTTGTGTTAGTACATTTTCATCGTGTAAATCTTCTAAAATTATTCCTAATTCAGGATGGTAATAATCGTGATTTCTAGTATTTTTAAAACCATTAGCATTCATAAATTCTTTAACTTGATCTAAATTTGTTGGTTGATTTGCTTTTACAAAAGGTTGTTCTACCAAAGCAAATAGAATTTCATCAATAAGACAAAAGCCAACTAAAACATAAGAAGTTTCGGGGAAAAAATAATTATTTAGTAATAAATTGGTAAAATAATCTAACCAAGTTTTATAGTAAATAGAATCGTTAAGTTTGTAAACGGTTTTCTCGTTTTTTATATATACTTTTTGTTCTGCGCCTTCTGAAATAAATAAATCTAGATTGAAAGTTTCTTTTACAAAATGATTATTTTCTAGACAAAAATCAACTAATCTCTTTGTTTCTTCTTGTTTGTATTGCTTATCGCTTTTAGCCACAAAGCTTGAGCTCTCATTTGCTCTAAGGAAACTGGCAACTGTTTGGATAAGAGTTTCTTGGCTATTTTTGCTCGTTCCTTGAATGATATGTTGTAGTTCATCGTTTATCATAATAATTACACAAATATACTATTTTTTCAATTGCTTTTTTATGTTCGTCATAAGTTCAATTCCTCCATTATTTAAAATTTCTTGTGCAGAATTGAATCCTAGTTTTTTCCATTCTGAAATGTCGAAATTTTTTTCGATTTCTAGTTTTTGTTTTCCATCGATAGACAGCAAAACTCCTTTGAAATTTATAGTGTCTTCCTTTTCATTATAGTTTGCAATTGCTCCAATTGGCGCAGTACATCCGCCTTCTAACGTTTTTAGAAACTGTCTTTCTATATAAGTACAAATTTCGGTTTCAATGTGATTTATTTGCGAAAAAGCGTCTAATGTATAATTGTCATTTGACATAGCAACTACAACCATTGCTCCTTGAGCAGGTGCTGGAATCATCCAATCGAGATTGATAAAATTATCTGGTTTTAAATTAATTCTTTCTAAACCAGCTGCTGCAAAAACTGCTCCGTTCCAATCGCTTTCATTAAGTTTTTGTATTCTAGTATTCACGTTGCCACGCAAATCGACAACGTTGTGATTTGGATATTTATTCCACCACATTGCCTGACGGCGCAAACTTCCGGTAGCGATAGTTCCATTAGATTCTAAAAAATCTAAATTTCCTTTGTGAACTAAAATATCTAATGTGTTAGCTCTTTCTAAAACTGCTGCTTGCACAATTCCGATTGGTAAAGCCGTTGGAACATCTTTCATAGAATGTACGGCAATATCCACTTGACCGTTAATCATTGCAATATCTAGAGTTTTTGTAAAAACTCCTGTAATTCCGAGTTCGTAAAGTGGTTTGTCGAGTAGGATATCGCCTTGAGATTTTACGGCAATAATTTCTGTTTTGTATCCTAAATCGTTTAATTGTTTTTGAACAGTGTGTGCTTGCCAAAGTGCTAATTCACTATCGCGAGTTCCAATACGTATTATTTTTTCAGACATTTTATTCTTTTTTGAACCATTAAGGAATTAAGGTTCATTAAGGTTTATTGTTGCGAAATTTTATCTTTAAAAAAATGATTTCTCTTGTTCTATCTGAAAGACTTTTTCGATCCATTCTATTCCTTCTTCCATGGAATCGCCATCTTTTAAATGGTTTACAAAATGATTGGTTATTTTTTGGATAATTCTATTGCTTATTAATTCGGCTTGTTCTTCGTCAAAATTTACTAATTTTTTGCGTTGAAAATTCAATTCTCCTTCTTTAATAGAATTTAGTTTTTCTTTTAATGCGTGAATAGTTGGAGCAAATTTTCGGTTTTTGGACCAAGTGATAAATTCTTGTTTAATTTCCTCAATAATTATTTCTGCTTGAGGTATATGTAACTTTCTGTTTTCAAGTGTTTCATCAGTCATCTGTGATAAATGATCCATATGAATTAACGTTACACCTTTAACATCTTTTACGTTTTCATTCACGTTTTTAGGAATCGACAAATCTAAAATCAACAAAGGTTTTTTTAGATTCAAAATTGTTTTGTCAATTGTTGGATTTTGAGCTCCTGTTGCTACAACAACGACATCTGCTTTTTGTAATTCTAATTGCAAATCGGCGTAATCTTTTACAATTAAATCTAGTTTTTGTGCTAGTTTTTCGGCTTTATCTTTAGTACGATTTATTAAAGTAATATGGTCGTGTTTGGTATGTTTTACAAGGTTTTCGCATGTATTTCTTCCGATTTTTCCTGTTCCAAAAAGTAGAATATTTTTATTTGCAATGTCTTCTACATTTTTAAAAATATATTGCACTGATGCGAAAGATACCGATGTTGCACCTGAAGAAATTTCAGTTTCTGTCTTGATTTTTTTACTTGCTTGAATAACTGAATTCACTAATCTTTCTAGAAACGAATCTACCATTCCATTCGATTTGCTTTCGTTAAAAGCTGTTTTTATTTGACTAATAATTTCAAAATCTCCAAGAATCTGACTATCTAAACCTGTTCCAACTCGAAACATATGGTTGATGGCTTCGTGATTTTTATAAATATAGGCAACTTCTTGAAATTCTTCTACAGAACCCTGGCTATTAGCACATAAAAGTTTAATTAATTGATATGGATGTTGTGCAAAACCATAAATTTCAGTTCGATTGCATGTAGAAGTAACGATTAAAGAATCAATTCCTTCAGCTTCAGCTTGAATAAGTAATGTTGCTTTTGCTTGTGCGCTTAAACTAAATTTTCCTCTTATTTCTGCGTCGGCTTTCTTATAACTTAAGCCCAATGCGTAAAATGAAGTAGATTTTGTCGTGTTAAAATTTTCCATATTGTATACTTACCTAAAGGTGAAACAAAATTATTATTATAGTTTTTATAAAAGTAACGCTTAAAGGACTTTTTGTATCGCTGTGCGAATTTTTAAACCTTATTTGTCTTTTTTGCGTTATTTATTATAAATTTGCAATGAAATCAACTCTTTTTGATGTTGTTATGTAGATTAATTCTAAATAATAATTTGATTTAATTTCAATACCTTTTACAAAAAAACATCGCTATGGGTTCACAAGAAGTAATAACAATTGAAAATGATTTTACCCTAATTCGTTTTCAAAACGATGAAAAAGAAAATTTTCACATTAAAAGACCAATTGCTCAAGGACTTATTCAATTTCATTTTGGTATTAAAGGAAAAGCAAAATTTGTCTTCAACGAAGGAAATTATGCTTTAGAATTAAGGGAAGAAAAAGCTCTTTTGTTTTATAATCCTCAAAAGGAATTGCCATTAAATTTAGAATTAGCTCCAAATTCTTGGATTATTTCTGTGATTATTTCTATACGGAAATTTCACGGATTGTTTTCAAGCGAATCAGAACACATACCTTTTTTGAGTGAAGAAAATAAAGATAAAAAATATTATAAAGAAACTGATATTAGTCCGTCAATGGCAATTGTATTGAGTCAATTGTTTCATTATAATTTGAATCCTTCTATAAAAAATCTCTATTATAAAGGTAAAGGATATGAATTATTGAGTTTGTATTTCAATCGTTCTGAAGACCCAAATGCAGAACAATGTCCTTTTTTGATAGATGAAGAAAATGTCTTGAAAATCAAGAAAGCAAAAGAAATCATTATCCAAAATATGGCAGAACCACCAGGATTAGAAGAATTAGCCGAACAAGTTGGGCTGAGTTTGAAAAAGTTAAAAATGGGTTTCAAACAAATTTATGGCGATACAGTTTACGGATTTCTATTTGATTATAAAATGGATCATGCTCGACAATTACTAGACAGTGGGTCATATAATGTAAATGAAGTTGGATTAAAAATTGGTTACAGCACAGGAAGTCATTTTATTGCAGCATTCAGAAAGAAATTTGCAACTACGCCGAAGAAATATTTAATGTCGATTAATCCAAACACATAATCATATCAATTTCATACATCAATCAATCGATAAAAAAAACATAAACATAAAATCTAAAAAAGTAGATTAGTTACTTTTACAAAATTAAAAACAACTCTGTCAAAGTTTTGAACTTTGACAGAGTTAAAATATAAAATTACCAAAATGAAAGGAGTATTATTAGTAAATTTAGGTTCGCCAGAAAGTCCAACAGCAAAAGATGTAAAACCATATTTAGATGAGTTTTTAATGGATAAATATGTAATTGACGTTCCGTTTTTATTGCGTGCCTTGTTGGTTCGAGGAATAATTTTGCAAACGCGACCAAAAAAATCGGCGGAAGCTTATGCTCGAATTTGGACTGATGAAGGTTCGCCTTTAATTGTAATTTCAAAAAGAATGCATAAAAAAGTGCAGGCAAAAGTTGATATTCCTGTAGCTTTAGCAATGCGTTACGGTACCATTACTATACTTAAAGGTTTGCAAGAATTACACGACAAAGGAGTTGCCGAAGTAATGTTGATGCCTTTGTACCCGCAACACGCGATGGCTTCGACTACTACAATTGTGGTTTTAGCAGAAGAATTGCGAGCAAAACATTTTCCAGAAATGAAATTCACCAATGTTCCTGCTTTTTATAACAAACCTGAATACATTCAAGCATTAGCTAATTCGATAAAAAAACATTTGGAAGGATTTGAATACGATCATTTATTGTTTTCGTATCACGGAATTCCGAAACGTCATATTCGTAAAACCGATGTCACAAAATCACATTGCAAAATTGATGGTACTTGTTGCAACAGACCTTCGCCAGCACATGAATTTTGTTACCGTCATCAATGTTATGAAGCCACAAAACAAGTAGTTAAGTTATTAGGAATTCCAGAAGGAAAATACAGTCAAACCTTTCAATCAAGATTAGCAGGTGACAAATGGTTAACTCCTTATACAGATGTTGAAATTAATAAAATGCCTGAACAAGGAATTAAGAAATTAGCTGTTGTAACTCCAGCATTTGTATCCGATTGTTTAGAAACTTTAGAGGAAATTGCAATGGAAGCAAACGAACAATTTCTACATCACGGTGGAAAAGAATTTATGGCAATTCCTTGTATGAATGATGATAATGAATGGTGTGGCGTTGTGGCTAATTGGATTGAGGAGTTTAAAAGAAAATAGAAGAAAGAGAAAAGAAAAAAGACTTTTATAATGGAACTCTACAACTACCTAAAATCACTACATTTAATCTTTGTAATTACTTGGTTTGCGGGATTATTTTACATTGTTCGTTTATTTGTTTATCAAATTGAAGCCAATGAAAAACCATCTCCAGAAAAAGAAATTTTACAAAAACAATACAAAATAATGACTTACCGATTATGGTTTATCATCACTTGGCCAAGTGCTATTTTGGCAAGTATATTTGCTTTTTGGATGTTGTTTTTTACAGATTTAGGGAATGCTTGGCTCAAAATGCCTTGGATGCATGTAAAATTAGGATTTGTTCTATTGTTGTATTTGTATCACTTAAAATGCCATCAAATATATTTGCAATTGCAAAAAGATGAAATAAAACACACTTCAAATTTTATGCGTTTATGGAATGAAGGTGCTACACTGATTCTTTTTGCAGTTGTTTTTTTAGTAATTTTAAAAAATGCTTTCAACTGGGTTTATGGTGTTTTAGGAATCTTTATTTTTTCGATTATTATTATGTTGGGTTTTAAATTCTATAAAAAAATTAGAGAAAATAAATAATAAAGATGTTTAAAATTTTCAAAATGTCGATGCTTTCCCTTCGAATTAGGATTTTCCTTTCGATGATTGTATTGGTTTTGATTGCTTCAATATTAATGGCTTCAATTTCGATTATTCAGTTTAAAAACGAAGCTAAAGATTATCATCAAGAACGTCTTGAACGAAAAGAGAAAGCCATAAAAGAACACATCAACTATGTACTTTCGACAACTACTTATCCGTTGACTTCTAGAAATTTAGGTCTTATTTTTAAAGATAAAATTCACGAATTAGCTCAAATTCATAATTTAGAAATCAACATTTATAGTTTGGATGGAAAATTATTAAAATCTTCCAAAGCTTCTTTTTCTATCGATAGTGTTTCGCCTCCTATTCCGAAGTTTATTCTAAAATTGGTACAATCTTCAATAGAAAAAAGATATGTAGATATTAAAAACATTGAAGGTGTAAAAAACCGTTCTTCTTATAGTCAAATAAAAGACGAAAAATTTAAACCTCTTGGGATATTAAATTTACCTTATGTAGAAGATGATGGTTTTTATGAAAAAGAATTGCAAAATTTTCTTATCAGATTAGGGCAGGTTTATGCTTTTATGTTGTTGATTGCCTTTGCGTTGGCTTATTTTTTGTCAAGTTATATAACAAAGTCTTTAAAAACCATTTCAGACAAATTAAGCGAAACAAGTTTGAATCAAAAAAACGAAAAAATTGTTCTTGAAGCGAACAGTAAAGAAATTAATTTGTTGATAAAATCCTATAACGGAATGGTCGATGAGTTAGAACAAAGCGCATTAAAATTAGCCCAAAGCGAACGTGAAGAAGCTTGGCGAGAAATGGCAAAACAAGTTGCGCACGAAATCAAAAATCCATTAACTCCAATGCGATTAACAGTGCAAAGTTTTCAAAGAAAATTTGATCCAAACGACCCAAATCTTATTCAGAAACTAAAAGATTATTCTGATACTTTAATTCAACAAATTGACACGATGAGTGCTGTGGCTTCTGCTTTTTCAAATTTTGCATCGATGCCTGCACAACAAAACGAAACCTTAAATGTTGTAGAGGTGGTAGAATTGGCTTTGGATATTTTTAATGAAGAATATATCATTTTTGAAAATCAAGAAGAGGAAATTATTACCAAATTAGACAGAACACAATTAATACGTATTATTACCAATTTGGTGAAAAACGCCATTCAATCTATTCCAGAAAATCAAGAAAAAAAATCAATTGTTGTTACGGTAAAAAAAATAGATACAAATGTATTAATTAGTGTAAAGGATAATGGTGTGGGTATTGAACCAGAAAATATTAATCGGATTTTTGAACCAAAATTTACAACAAAAAATAGCGGAATGGGTTTAGGGTTAGGAATTATTAAAAATATAATTGAAAATTATAAAGGAACTATTACTTTTGAAACTTCTCGCAACAATGGAACTATATTTACAGTTATGTTACCAATTATTAAATCTTAAAAAAATCCAAATTATGACTTTTGAAAATATTATTATTACAACCGAAAATAATTGCGCAACCATCACTATCAATAGACCAACCAAATTAAATGCATTGAATCGTGCTACTATACAGGAATTGCATTTTGCTTTTAACACACTTGAACTAGATACAGAAACCAAAGCAATTATTTTAACAGGTAGTGGCGAAAAAGCTTTTGTTGCTGGTGCAGATATTTCTGAATTTGCAAATTTTTCAATAGAAGAAGGTGCTCAATTGGCAGCACAAGGACAAGAGTTATTGTTTGATTTTGTTGAAAAACTAAAAAAACCAGTTATTGCAGCTATAAATGGTTTTGCACTTGGTGGTGGTTTAGAACTAGCTATGGCTTGTCATTTCAGAATTGCTTCTGATAATGCAAATATGGGATTGCCCGAAGTTTCTCTTGGTGTTATACCTGGTTATGGTGGCACACAAAGACTACCTCAACTTATTGGTAAAGGCAGAGCAATGGAAATGATTATGACTGCAGGAATGGTTACCGCAGAAGACGCTTTTAGAACCGGATTGGTAAATCATGTTGTGCCACAATCAGAACTTTTAGCCTTTACAAATAGTATCGCTCAACGTATTCTCAATAATTCACCTATGGCAATTTCTCTAGCTATAAAAGCGGTAAATGCCAATTTTAAAAATGGTGTAAATGGATATGAAACTGAAATAAAAGCTTTTGGGAAATGTTTCGGAACAGAAGATTTTAAAGAAGGTACGACTGCTTTTTTAGAAAAAAGAAAAGCAGCGTTTAAAGGTAATTAATAACATAAAAAGAGAGTCAAATTGGTTCTCTTTTTTATTTCTCACCATTCCATTCTGCATAAAACTGTTCTAGAAACTGCTCCATAAATTGATGTCTTTCTTTAGCAATTTGTTTTCCCGTTTTAGTATTCATTTTATCTTTTAATAAAAGAAGTTTTTCGTAAAAATGATTTATCGTTGGAGCATCTGATTTTTTATACTCTTCAACACTCATTTTAAGATTTGGATGAATTTCTGGATTATAAAGTTGTCTGTTTTTATAGCCTC
>JAYTVI010000245.1:0-9835 GCA_043744095.1 Flavobacterium sp. | reverse complement strand
AAATCAAATTAAACTTTTTTGTCCCCTAAAGCGTCCCCTATAAATTTATTTCGTATTTTTGTGTAAGTAAATTTTATAAAATGCCAGAAGCTAAATTTGTATTAAAAGAACCAAAAGCTGATAAGAAAACATTGGTCTATCTTTTTTATAACTACAATAATCAGAGGTTAAAATTTTCGACTGGAGAAAAAATATTGCCTTTGTTTTGGAATGTTACAAAACAGAGAGCTAAAGAAACTTCAAAATTTCCTGAATATCCAGAATTTAATCAAAGATTAAGGAATATAGAAACAGCGGTAAATAATTGTTATAGGAGATTGTTTAACGATAACATTTATATTTCTCCTGAAATATTAAAAAAGGAATTACTCAATGAATTAGACGATGAAAAGTTAATAACAAAACAAATTGATTTTTTAGATTGGATAAAGTCAGAAATTGAAATTTTAAAACTTAGTCAAAAAGTTGGTTCAATTCAAGTCTATAACGCTTTATTGAAACATTTAACTGAATTTTCTATTAAAAGAAAATACAAATTAACATTTGAAAGTATAACAATTGAATTTTACGAACAGTTAAAAGACTACTTAATAAATGAAAAAAAATTACTCAACAACACGTTTGGAAAACAAATTAAAACTCTTAAAACGTTTCTAAATTTAGCAACTGAAAAAGGAGTAAATACAAATCTAACTTTTAAAAGTAGATTATTTAAAGCACCGCAAGAATCAATAGACCACATTTATTTGAACTCCGATGAATTAGATAAAATTTATAAAACTGACTTTTTGGATAAGAAATATTTAGATAGAGTGAGAGATTTATTTTTGATTGGTTGTCATACTGGATTGCGTTTTTCAGATTTCACGCAATTAAAAAAAGAGAATCTAAAAAATAATAAAAACGGGTTTGTATTTGATGTTATTACAAATAAAACTGGAGAAAGAGTAATCATTCCTGTAAAACCAGTTGTCAAGTCAATATGGGATAAATATGAGGGGCAGTTACCAAGAGCTATTTCAAACCAAAAAATGAATGAGTATTTAAAAGAGCTTGGAGAGTTAGCTGGAATTACAGATTTAGTCATAATTAAAAAAACAAGTGGATTGGATGTTAGAGAAAAAACTTGTCCTAAATATGAATTAATTTCAACTCATACTGCTAGAAGAAGTTTTGCAACAAATGCTTTTTTATCAGGTGTTCCTGCAATAAGCATAATGAAATTTACTGGACATAAAACAGAGAGTTCATTTATGAAATATATAAAAGTTTCACAAGAGCGTAACGCAGAGTTATTGAGTAATCACGCATTTTTTAATTAATTATGGAAATAGAAAAATTTGATTTTGAATATTCTAATGGTCTTAATAATACAATCTCGGTATTTAGTCAACTACTCTTTACAAGTGGAGATGAGTTAAAAGATATAAAATTTATTGAAGATATTGAATTTACTATAAAACACGCTAAAAGTGATTTAGAAAATTTATATGATTTGAAACCTAAAAATAGAGAAGAAATTTTTAATAGACTTGAATATGAGATTAAAGAAACTAAAAGATTAGTTGCAGAAGGTGAATTATTTGGTAAAGAAAAAAGGATATATCTTTTAATGATATTTTCAAATATTGTTTATAATATTTTCAAAAAAGCGATACAAGAAGTTCCAAATTTTAAATTGAAAATAAATGCACCAGCAATTGTTATTTATGATTTAATTAAGCAATTAAAAGGATTATGTATTGAAGATAAAAAGCAATTTTTACCTCAAACAAATAAACAACTTGCAGAATTTCTAAAAAGTTATGTGGAAGGCTTTGAGAATTTATCAATTTCAAATATATCAACTGAAATAGGAAGGGAACAAAACATAAAAAAGACTTCGATTAAAGTCAAATTAAATAATTGATTTTATTTGTTTTAATCTTATTTGTTACAGTAAAACTTACTGTGTAAAAACCACCTTATATATTTTTATTCATTTGCCCTATAAAAAATATAGGACGATGGAAAATACAGTATTTACCGCAATCTCATTTGAAGATTTGCAAAACAAATTTGCAGAGATTGTAGAAAATAAAATAAAAAATCTTCTAACTTCTAACTTCAAAAAAGAAGAAGACAAATCATTACAGTATGCTACAAGAAAAGAAGTTTCAGAGCGATTAAGAATTTCTCTGCCAACTCTAAACACCCTAACAAAAGATGAAACTTTAAAAGGTTATCGAATTAGAGGACGTGTATTGTACAAATGGGATGAAGTTGAGGAAGTTTTGAAACAAATAACCTCAACAAAGTACAAGCGAAAATCTAGTTCAAAATAGTAAGTCTAACTTATATACAAAATATGTAATGTTTGGATTTGATATTGATACCATAAAAGTACACATAGGGTGGCGAGATTTAGATAATTATGATTTTAAATTCCTGCATAATCTAGTAAACGAAATCATAACAGTAAAGTCAGGCTATTATACAAATTGGTTTGAAGGAAAGTACAAAGGCTTTAAAATTACTTTTTTTGAAGGTAAAGGGATTACAATAAGTGGAAGTTTTTCAAATTATTATGTTGGTTTCAATAATATACTGTCGCCTTATTTATTAAAAAAAGCAGTTGATAAACTTGGGCTTGAATTAAACTTAAATTTACACAATTCAGAATTGCGGAGATGTGATTTAGCATATAATGAAAAGCCTTATTTGCCTGTAAAACAATATACTCATCATTTATTTACATATATGACAAGATTTGATAGACTTGAACAAGTAGATGGAGTTAGATTTGAAAATAAAACCAAAACTTTTGCAATTTATAATAAAACACTACAACTACTTGAAAAAAAAGGAATTGAAATTGATGATTGTTTAAGATTTGAATTAAGATTATTAAGAAACGTTTCTCAAGTATTTGGCATAAAAAAAATGAAATTATCAGATTTATACAAGCCAGAAGTTTATTCTACTCTTCTGTCCTTATTTTACAAATACTATTCTAATATTCAAAAACAAACTATTAGCATAGATCGTGAAAGCGAATTTATAACTCCCAAAATATTTAATGAAATTTTAATGAAATTTGGCATTGAAGGCTATGGTGGCGATAAAGTAGCTTATAGATTAATAGACCAATTAGATAAAGAAGGTAGATTTAAAAATGCAATCGATAAAAGTAGATGTAGAAATACAATTAAAAAATTATCAAGTAATACTAATCAATCAACAATACACCCTTTAGCGCAAGAATTAAACTTAAAAATTGAAGAAGCATTTAATAACGAAATTTTAAAAATAGAAAAATGGATGAAGACGACGAATTTATCGACACAAGAAAAGATTTACCAATAAAACAAAGAAAATTTCTTGAAGTGCTGGAAACAGAAGCTAATGGCAGAATTACAACTGCATCCAGAATTACAGGAACTCATCGTTCTACCTTTTACTTTTGGTTAAAGGACGAAAAATTTCAAAGAGAGGTAAAATGGATTGAATTGACTATTGAAGATGAAATTAAAGCAGCACTATTTCAAAGAGTGCTAAAAGGAAGTGAAAAAGCAACTATATTTTTTCTTCAAAAATATGGAGGTCCTGAATGGAATTAAATAATTTAAGTCATTGTTAATCAATAACTTAATCGTAAATTTATATGTATAAAAATATATAGATTATGAGTTATAGATTAACAACAAAAAGCGGAATTGATTTCTTTACAATTTCATCAGCCTTTCAAAAAAGTATGCGAAGAGGACTTGAAAAAGAAGTTCTTTGGCTGGGTTCAGAACTTTACATTAGTGGGTTTGCAGAGTATTGCTGGTACAGAATGCGAGTTATTGTAAGCGAAGACGTGGGACTTGCAAATCCAAATTTAGCGGTACAGGTTCAGGCACTATATCAAACATTTCAAGATTTCAAAAAGAAAAAAAATCAAAACGAACCCGAGAAACTTTGCTTTGTTCATGCGCTTCTTTTAATTGTCAGAAGTCCAAAATCCCGTATTGTAGATAACCTACTTTGTGAATATTTCTTTTTAAGGGATACAGTCGATGAACCAGACTTTTCAAATATGGATTTTATATTTGATGGCCATACAAAATATGGAAAGAGGTTAAATCGTGGTAATGATTTTTTCTACGAGGTATCTGGACACATCGAAAATATTCCAGATTTTATATTAAAAGAAGAATTTGAAATACGAGACAGAGTTTGGGAGAAATACAAACAAGAGGAACAAAAAGAAGACTATAAAGCACCTGATTTGTTCACAGAAATTCCTTAAAAACACATTAATGCACACTTTTTACACTAAAAGTGTGCTTTTTTGCATCAAAAAACCCTTAAAAACATCAAAAAAATCACTGAAATTTTGATTTTAAAAAACAGTATTTTTTATAAATAATTGATTATCAATTAGATGATTTTTTAAATTTTTCAAAATTCGACATAATTGACGTTTTCTCTCCTTGCTTTGCTCAAAACACTTAATAAATATAGTAGTTATTACAGTTTTTAAACCAACATTTTTATACTGTAAAAGCAATTTTAACAACAAATTCCAAACAAAAATGAAGTACATATCTTATTATAGAGTATCCACAAAAAATCAAGGTAACTCGGGTTTAGGTCTTAATTCACAGAAGACAGATGTAATTAGATTTTTAAAAAATGGTGGTGAACTAATTGCAGATTTTCAAGACATTGAAAGTGGAAAATGTGATACTCGCCCAAATCTTTTAAAAGCAATTGATGAATGTAAAAAACAAAATGCAATTTTACTAATTGCAAAGCTCGACAGGTTAAGTAGAAACGCCTCTTTTATTTTCACTTTAAGAGATGCTAAAATAGATTTTGTTTGTTGTGATATGCCTAATGCAAATTCTGTAACTATCGGAATAATGGCTGTACTAGCACAAGACGAGCGAGAAAGAATTAGCCATAGAACAAAATCAGCATTAGCTGAATTAAAAAAGAAAGGCGTTAAACTAGGTTCGCCTCAAAATCTAACAGAAGATGCTAGATTAAAAGGTTTATCAGTTAGAAAGCAAAAAGCGAAGTCAAACGAAAATAATCGCAGAGCAACAATTCTCATAATGAATTTAAAAACTCAAAATTTAAGTTTTAATCAAATTGCATTAAAATTAAATGAATATGATTATAAAACAAGTTCAGGCTGTTTGTTTTCAGCAACACAAGTACAAAGACTTTTTTTCCGTGAATTACACAAGGAAGTTTTGTAAAGTTACTTTATAAAATGGAATTGCTTATTTTAATTGAATTTCGTTGAATAATTCAGATAGTGAAATATTTAATGCAGATGCTATAATTGAAATAGTTACGATGTTAGGAGTTACTATACCTTTCTCAATTTTATAGATATATTGCCTGTCCTTGCCAACCAAATTTGCCAATTGTGTTTGAGATAATTTTTTTAATTTTCTAAATGCAATTATTTGTTTCCCAAGAAGTTTAGGAATTTCATTTGAAAGATTTAATATTTCAGTTTCTGTTAGACTTTGCATCTGTGCAAGTTGCAAGCAAAAACATTAATTTATGTAACCTTAAAATACTACATTTTTCGTATCTTTACATTCTAATTATTTAAAGAATTTATATGAAAACAGTAAAGTACATTTTAGGGATTTTCCTTATTTTATTATCATTTGGAGCAATTGTACAACACAAAATTATTCCAGCAGTCGCATTTTTTATATTGGGTTTGGTTATTATTCCAAATGTTTCTGAACAATTAAAAGCTAAATTAAAGATATGGCAAAATAAAAATTTTAGATATGTCAGTTATGCAGTCTTTTTTCTTTTTGGAGCTTCATTTATTGGTAAAACTAATTTCAAATCAGATAATAAAACATCGACAGAAAATAGTTCAGAAAGTTACTTGACAAAAAAAGTCAGTTATGAAAACTATTCAAATGAAGTTGAAAAAAATATTTCAAAACTTCCAGCAAATAAATTACAACTTCGTGAAAAATGGTTAAAAGAATTATCCCAAAACACTACTTATATTGAGCTTGCAAAAAATAAAACGGTTTCTGTTGATTATCTTTTAACACTAACTGCAATAAGTGATGCAATCAAAAATTCGATTACTAAAGATGGAAAATCCCAATTTCAAATTACGGATAAAATTGCTTCAAAAGTTGAGAGTTCAAAAGACGGTAAAAGCAAAATGCAATTTGTTGTAAATGTTGCTTCACTTTCTTTAAAAACCAATGGAGGTTTACCAAAAGAGATTATTGAAATTTTTGAAAGATACAGAGCCAAATATAATCTATATAGTAAAGAATCGAGCACGTTTTACAATGCAACTGGTAAAAGTGAGAATTTAAAAGTCGGTTTTAATATTGTTTATACATTTGCCTTACTTGACCCAAAAAACGAAAAAGTTCTTGATGCAATCTATGAAACTAATTTTAGTGATGTAGGAAGTTGGAATGATGATGTAGCAAATTTTGACTATACATACATGTCAAATAAAAAGTCTTATTTAGCTTATTTAGAAGATGTTTATCAAGACTCTAAATATTTGCCAGATATGAATGATAAAGATTTATGGGATCAATATGCTCCAGATGTTAAAACTCGAATTCGGTTACTAATTTTTAATAAAGATTGTGAAGGTTTGCAAAATGAATTTAATACAGCAGATAAAAACAATCAAATGCAACTAAAAAGAACTGGGCGGACTAATGCTGACCTAATGGATTTTGTTGATGAGCAAATGAGAGCAATTGGATGTTACAAATAAGAATTTACACTAAATAACTTAAAGCATTAATAACTAATATTGATGCTTTTTTTTAGTTTAAAATAATAATCACATCAAATTTTTTTCTAGCAAAACGACTATCAATATCGCCAGTATGTCTATTTTACTGTATAAAAACAAGTTTTTATGAAGTCTTAAAATACTACATTAAAACTGCTCAAATTTTGTTTTAAAACAGTATTTTTGAAAATTGCACTTTTCAGTAAATATATAATTCAAAAACAGGCTAAAGTAGATGACTTTTAATGAAAATACAAGGGTAAAAATACCTGCAATATTGCATTTTGTTCGCTTAGGTTACGAATACATTTCATTAAAAAATGTTATTCGTGATGAGCAAACAAATATTTTTACCGAAATTTTTACAAAAAGTATTTTAAAAATTAATGCTGGAATAGAAACGGATGAAGTTGAACGATTGCTTCAAGATGTTTCTTTGTTGTTAGATAATGAAGATTTAGGTCAGACATTTTATCAAAAATTAACTGCTAAATCGGGAAATAGATTAATAGATTTTGAAAACTTTGAAAACAATACTTTTAACGTAGTAACCGAGCTAACTTACAAAAATGGAGATGAGGAATTTCGACCTGATATAATTTTGCTAATTAACGGGATGCCTCTTGCTTTTATTGAAGTTAAAAAACCAAATAATAAAGAAGGTGTATTGGCAGAACGAGACAGAATAAATATTCGTTTCCAAAACAAAAAATTTAGAAAGTTTGTAAACCTTACACAAATAATGGTTTTCTCAAACAATATGAAGTATGATGATTCAGAAATAGAACCAATTCAAGGTGCGTTTTATGCTACACCGTCTTATTTCAAACCAATATTTAATTATTTTAGAGAAGAGCAAAATTTAGATTTATCAATTTTATTGTTGCCAGAAAATGATGAAATCGAAAACTTTATATTAAAAGATAACAATCTAGTTTCAATAAAACATTCACCTGAATTTATAACTAACAAAGACCCAAACAATCCTACAAATACTGTTTCAACTTCTATATTCAGTAAAGACCGTTTGAGATTTATTCTTCGTTATGCAATTGCTTATGTAAAAGAAGAAAAAGGCTTAGAGAAACATATAATGCGTTATCCGCAAATTTTTGCGACCAAAGCTATTGAAAACACTATTGAAAATAACATTAAAAAAGGTATTATCTGGCATACGCAAGGTTCGGGAAAAACTGCACTTGCCTACTACAACGTGCAATATTTAACTGATTATTTTCAAAGCAAATCAGTTGTTCCAAAATTCTATTTTATAGTTGATAGATTAGATTTGATGGTTCAAGCTAAGCGAGAATTTACAAGTCGTGGCTTAACTGTTCATACTGTAAACTCGAGAGAAGAATTTGTTAAAGACATTAAAAATCAAAGTGTTATTCACAACCTTTCAGGCAAAAAAGAAATTACAGTTGTAAATATTCAAAAATTTAGCGAAGAATCTAGTATTATTAATAAATCGGATTATGATATTAATATACAACGGGTTTATTTTCTTGACGAAGTTCACAGGAGTTACAATCCAAACGGTAGTTTTTTAGCAAACTTAAAAAATTCAGATGTTAAAGCAATTACTATCGGCTTGACGGGTACGCCATTAATTAGCAATAATCTATATTCTAAAGCTATTTTTGGAGATTACATACATAAGTATTATTATAACGCCTCTATCGCTGATGGTTATACTTTAAAACTTATCCGTGAAGAGATAGAAACAAATTACCGAATCATTTTAGAGGAAACGCTTAAAAGTATAGAGATTCTACAAGGAGATACAGATAGAAAATTGTTATATGCTCATGAAACTTTTGTTGAACCTTTATTAGATTATATTGTTACAGACTTTGAAAATAGCCGTTTCACGTTTTCAGATAATTCAATTGGAGGAATGGTTGTTTGCGATAGTAAACTTCAAGCAGAAAAATTATATGAAATATTCTTAGAAAAATATACCAACGAATCAAAAGTTTTAGAAATCACTCAACTCGGAATGGTTGCAGAACCAAGCGAAAGTTATGGCAGCTCAAAAAAAGACAAATTTAAAGTTAAAACAGCAGCATTAATACTGCACGATGCAGGAACCAAGCAAGAACGAGAAAAAGCAGTAGAAGATTTCAAAAACGGAAAAATTGATTTGATTTTCGTTTACAATATGTTGTTAACTGGTTTTGATGCCAAAAGATTGAAAAAACTATATTTAGGTAGAGTAATCAAAAATCATAATCTTTTACAAACGCTCACTAGAGTAAATCGACCATATAAAGATTTTAGATATGGTTTTGTAGTTGACTTTGCAGATATAACTAAAGAGTTTGATGCTACTAACAAAGCGTATTTTGAAGAGTTACAATCAGAACTTGGCGATGAAATGGAACATTACACCAATCTGTTCAAATCTAAAGAAGAAATCGAAGCAGAGATCAGAGAAATAAAAGAAACATTATTTCATTTTGATACTCGAAATGCAGAAATTTTTTCACAACAAATTAGCGAAATAAAAGACCGCCAACAAGTGTTACAAATTGTCAAAGCATTGGGTAACGCTAAAAATCTATACAATTTAATTCGCTTTTTTGGTCATTTTGATTTGTTAGATAAAATTGATTTTAAAAAATTGAATCAATTGTATTCTGCCGCTTCTGCTCATTTGGATATGATGAATTCAAAAGAAGCTTTAGAAAATAATATAGACACTACCAATTTATTAAATGTAGCTCTAGAAAACGTGCTATTTTTATTTAGAAAAATATCAGAAGAAGAACTTGTAATTGCCGACCAGTTAAAAGACACTTTACGTAAAACCCGAGAAGCTTTAGCAAACAATTTTGACAAAAAAGACCCTGAATTTGTAACCCTTTATGATGAATTGAAACGTTTATTCAACAAAAAGAATTTAGACGAAATTACGCAAGATGAAATGAAACAAAACATCGGGTCGTTAAATCTTATTTTTGATAAAGTGAGCGAATTAAATAGAAAAAATAATTTGCTAAAAGCAAAATATGAAAGCGATGCCAAATATTGCAGAATTCATAAAAGAATAGT
>JAYTVI010000244.1:0-9838 GCA_043744095.1 Flavobacterium sp. | reverse complement strand
ATAATGTGCCCGATACGTTTGTTTTTGGAGAAACTTATCCAGTTGATATGTATTATAAAAGACCAACAACTTGCCATTTTTATGAAGGTGTCTATTTTGAAAGAGTAGAAAGCACAAGGATAATTGGGATTCAATGTGGTGTTAGAGAAATAAGTGGTTGCGAGACTTTAAACCACGAAACAACCGACTCATTAAAAGTTACTATGGATTTCAAAGTTATCTATCACGAACCCTATACTTTTAAATTTTTTAAAGGCACAAATGAACAAGGTGAAGATATTTTTGAAGAAAAAGTAATTCCAGTTGTCAATTAAGTAAAAAAATCTGTAGCCATTGAGTATAAACCAACTCATATTAGATTGTAAAAAAAAAGATATTAAAGCACAAGAAAATTTATTTAGACTCTATTCGTCAAAATTATTTGCTGTTTGCTTGAAGTATTCGAGAAGTTATGAAGAGGCGCAAGATAATTTACAAGATGGTTTTTTAATAATTTTTGACAAAATACAGCAATTCTCATTTGAAGGTTCATTTGAAGGTTGGGCAAAAAGAGTCATGGTAAACAATGCTCTTAAATATTATAGAAAAGAAAGTTTTTTAGAGTTAGTCAACGATGTAATTGCAGAAGAACAAGAAGTAGATATAGACGATACAACACTTTCTTTAGATTATTTATTAGGAATTATTCAAGAATTGCCAGATCGTTATAGGTTGGTTTTTAATTTATATGTTATTGATAATTATGCACATAAAGAGATTGCATTGATGCTCAATATAAGTATTGGCACATCTAAATCTAATTTGTCTAGAGCAAGATTATTATTAAAAGAAAAAATTGAAGCTCAAAATGCTTCTATAAAAACACATCATTAAAATGAGTGAAAGAAAAAATATTGACAAACTCTTTCAGGAAAAATTTAAAGACTTTGAAGTAGAACCATCAGAAATTGTATGGCAAAACATTGAAGAAAGATTGAAAGAAAAAAAGAAACGCAGAATTATCCCTTTTTGGTGGAAACTAACTGGTGTTGCTGCAATTATCTTTTTAGGAATTGGAGTAACCAATCAATATTGGTATTCTAAAAGTAATTTAGAAAATGCTGTAGTTATTGAAAATCCATCAAATAAAAATTCAAAAGGAAATTCAAAAAAAGAAACAATTGTACCACTTAAAACAGAAGCAATTGTACTCTCTGAAAAATCAAATTCTAATCCTGAAAAGACTTTTGTTTCTAATGAAAATAGTAATGAAACTTCAACTAAAACTTCCCAAAATGTAATTTCTTATTCAGAAAAAAGAAACGAGAAAAAGAATGCCAAAACATCAAATTCTTGGGTTAAAACAATTCAAAGTGACTCGCAAATTGTTTTAAAAACAACAGAAAAAGCAACTGAAGAAATCAATAATAGTATATCAACTCAGAATTTAAATCAAAAAAACGAAAAGACAATCGTTCAAAATGAAAAAGATATTTTAAAAATTAATTTAAACGAAAAATCAAATATTGAGGAAGTATCTAAAAATAATAGTCATGAAACAACACCTCTAGTTGTTAAAACTGAAGATAAAAACAATATTAAAAAAACAGATTCAACAGCTATTGCTACTGTTGTTTCTAATGCGATGGAAGAATTGTTAAATGAAAAAGAAAACAATTTAGTTATCAAAGAACCTGAGTTAAATAGGTGGCAAATTACTCCAAATTTTGCCCCTATTTATTTTGGTTCAACTTCTAATGGTTCGCCAATAGATTCTACTTTTGCAGGAAATTCAAAAGACTATAATAATAGTCTTGGATACGGACTTGGTGTGAGTTATGCCGTTAACAAAAAAATAAAAATTAGAACCGGTATCAATAAAGTTAGTTTAAGTTACAAGACCAACAATGTCGCTTTTTATATGGGACTAGAAAGTAATTCTATAGAAAACATTAATTTGGCTAGCGAAAGTCAAAATATGATTATACTTAATAAAACGCCATCACCTGTAACAACAGCTATAAACGGAATTGCAGTTGCTGATTTTCAAACAGAAACTTTTCAAGGTAATTTAGATCAAAAAATGGGTTATCTCGAAATACCATTAGAGTTAACTTATGCTGTAATTGACAAAAAAATTGGAGTTAACATTATTGGCGGAATTAGCACTTTGTTTCTTAATGAAAATGAAATTTTGATGCTATCTTCCAACAGCATTTCAAATGTTGGAGAAGCAAATAATTTGAGAAAAATTCATTATAGTACCAATGTTGGTTTGGGTCTGAAATATAATTTTTTGAAAGATTTTCAAGCCAATTTTGAACCAATGTTTAAATATCAAATAAACACATTTACTAAAGAGGATGGCGGTTTTAAACCCTATTTTTTTGGATTATACTCTGGAGTGAGTTATACTTTTTAAATATTTTTTGTTAGGTTATTATTTTTTTAGCACGTATTATTTCTTTGAGGAAATAATAAAAAAGAGCACCTTGGTTAAGTGCTCTTTTTTTTATGAAATGTTATAAGTTGATTCAAAATAATAGTTCTAACTTTTTCTTTTACCTCTTTTATGTCTTTTTTGTTTTCAATTGTTTTTCCATACGTCGAAACAAACGAATGTGTTTTTACTCGCATCAAACCTGGGCTACCACTAAAAAAAGTATATGAAAACCGCTCTTTATTATCTGCAAAAGTCATTGGTACTATAGGAATTTGATGTTCTATTGCAAGCCTGAAAGCACCATCTTTAAACTCGTCTAATAGTATTGATTCATCATTCGGAACTCCTCCTTCTGGAAAAATACAAATACTTAAACCTTGTTCTAATCTATTTTGTGCTCGTTTAAAAACTTCCATTCTGCTTTTTGCACTATTTCTATCTACCAAGATACACGTTCGCTTATAGAAAAATCCAAATAGCGGTATTTTGACTAATTCTTTTTTCCCAACAAATACAAAAGGGTTTCTTGTTATAGCAAGCATCAGCATAATATCTGCCATTGAGGTATGATTGGCAACCAACATATAACTTTTGTGAGGTTGAAGTTCTTGCTCTCTTACTATTTTGTAATAAAAGCCACTTCCGTAAAGGATAAATTTGGCCCAAATTCGTGCCATTATAAAAAAATAAGGATACCATTTTTCTTTTAAAATAGAAAATACCAAAAAAGGAAACATCAATATAATGGGAATTCCCATCAAAATATAAAACCATATCCGCCAAAGTGTCCAAAAAATGATTTTAAGTATTCTCATAGAGACAAAAATAAATTAATTTTAATGGAAAATTGTGAAAATCGTGTTTAACTTTGTACACAAACCAAAAATAATGGCAAAAATACTCACAGGCATTCAAAGTACAGGCACACCACATCTAGGAAATTTATTGGGTGCCATTATTCCTGCAATAGCATTATCTAACAAACCAGAAAACGAATCTTTTCTTTTTATTGCTGATTTACATTCAGTTACACAAATAAAAGATGGTAAAACACTTAGAGAAAACACCTATAGCACGGCAGCTACTTGGTTGGCTTTTGGTCTTAATGTCGAAAAAGTTGTTTTCTACCGTCAGTCAGATGTGCCACAAACCGCAGAATTGTCTTGGTATTTGAGTTGTTTTTTTCCGTTTCAACGGTTAACATTGGCTCATTCTTTCAAAGACAAATCAGACCGATTAGAAGATGTAAATGCAGGATTGTTTAGTTATCCTATGCTTATGGCTGCTGATATTTTGTTGTATGATGCCCAATTTGTGCCTGTAGGTAAAGATCAATTGCAACATATAGAGATAACTCGTGATGTTGCTTCACGATTCAATCATTTGATGGGAGAAACTTTTGTTTTGCCTGAATCTTTTATTCAAGAAGAAACCAAATATGTTCCTGGCACAAATGGCGGAAAAATGAGTAAATCTGCCAACAATATTATCAATATTTTTCTTGATGATAAAGCATTGCGCAAACAAGTAATGTCTATAGAAACCGATAGTACGACTCTTGAAGAACCAAAAGATACTACAACTTGTAATATTTTTGCAATCTATAAATTATTGGCTTCTGAAACAGAATTGGAGAAAATGACCACTCTTTACAAAAACGAAAATCGTGATTTTGGTTATGGTCACGCCAAACAATTGTTGTTTGAACTTATTCTGGCAAAATTCAAAACCGAAAGAGAAAAGTATACCTATTATATGAATAATCTTCCCGAAATAGATGCTGCTTTATTACAAGGTGCATCAAAAGCTCGAGTAATTGCCAATTGTGTTTTGGGTAAAGTAAGAGAGAAATTGGGGTTTGAGTAAAATTATTATTTTATATCAAAATTAAATAATTCTTGAACAGGTATTTCTAGCGCCATCGCAATAGCTTTTATTGTAGATATTGTTGTATTTATTTCCCCTCTTTCTATTCTACCAACTTGAGAAATAGGAATATCAGATGAAAAAGCCAAAACCTCTTGAGATAGGTTTTTACTTTTTCTAATTTTTTGAAGGTGTTCTCCAAACTTTTTTATGTAGACTTTATCTTTTACATTATTCACAATGTAAAATTGATAATAGCTTAAAAAAACAATCGGCGCATATATGCGCTATTAATAATTTTTTTATTATATTTGAAATTATTAACTAATTTTAACCAAACAAATTATGAAACAATTTTTTAAAAAAGGCGGTTTATTTTTGATTTTATTAGTTGCAACTATTTTTTCTAGTTGTGAGAAAGATTTGTATGAAGAGGCGATAAAAAAAGAAAACGCTGAACACGAATTTAAAATAAGAAATGTAACTTTAAAAATGATTCCTGAAATAGATGATGAATTAAACTCAATTAAGCAGTTAATAAAAAGCAAAGCAGTTCAAAAAAGAACAATATATGATTTTAATTTAAACGAGGAACAGATAAAAGAATTACAATTAGCCAACGGTGATGTTAACTACAGTTTTATTGTAGAAAAACAATTACTAGAAAATACTGCTTATTATTTAGAAAATTTAGAAATAACGGTAAAAGATTCTGGTTATGATGCATATATTATCAAATGGATTCCTACAGATGGTAACATTTTCGCAGGTATAGATAAATTTACAGGAGAAATACAATATCAAGATTTAGATGGTAGATTATTGCAAAGTGTTCAAATGGTTGAAGGATTATTTACTCAGTCAAGACTCATAGCAATTACAATTGGATGTGTAGACTACGTTATTGAGCAAGATTCAAATGGAAATTGTTCAATAGTAAGCACCTATAATCATTGTGGTAGTGGTAGTACATCAGGAGGTTCAAATAGTAGTTAAAGCACGGGAAATTCAGGAACTTCGGGGAATTCAGGATTTGGTGGTTATACAAACGGAAATTCAAACACATCGCCACACTCACCGGGTAATCAAGCAAATTATTATTTAGTTTATAACGGACCATATTATGCGCCAATTATTCCAACATCAGACGATGTTGAAAGAGCCAAATGTCAAGCATTTTTAAATACATTAAATACATCACAATACAATTTTTTAGGTGCAAATCCACAAATTTCAACTCAAATATTTTCATATTTAATTGAAAACTGGTTTTCTGTAAATTCAAGGAATTTTGTGATTGATATAATCGATTTTGCAATAGAAAATCAATTTGAATATGATGATGATAGTATAATCTTACAAACTATTCAAATTGCTTTTTATGCAAAAAGCAATAATTATCAATATCAGCCATTAGATTCAAATTTTTATTCTACAATAGATAATCAATCATCTGTTGATTTTATAGACCCTATTCAAGCATTAAATTTTTCTAGATTATTTGTTGCGCATTGTGCAATAATTAAACAAGAAAATCCAACTTGGGGCTTTTGGAAAGTCTTCATTAAAGGATGGTCAGACACCACCCATTTAGTTGCAGATTTTGCAGGATTAGTTCCTGTAGTTGGAGAGTTTGCTGATTTGGCAAATGGTATTTTATATACCATAGAAGGTGATGGAGCAAATGCTACACTAAGTTTCGCATCTACAATACCTATAGGTGGATGGTTTGCTGCGGGTGTTAAATTTGCAAAAAGAGCTGACGGATTAAAATTTATTGTAGTTGGAGCAAATGATTTAATAACATTTGGTGCCACAAATAGCACAAAATTTCGAGCTGCTTGTGGCATTGCTCTCAGAGACGCAACCAAACAAGCACATCACATATTACCAAGAGGAACTCAAATAATTGAACATGAAGTTGTACAAAAAGCTGCCAAATCAACTTTAAATCAAGGTTTTCATATAGATAGTGCTTTAAACGGCATAGCTGTCGCAACTTGGAGAAACCAACCTAATCATAATATTTATAATGCATTGATTAAATCAAAACTGGATGCTTTACCTTCTAATTTAACACCTAATCAAGCTTATACCCAATTATTGAGTATTTTAAATCAAGCAAAGCAAGCAATTATAAATAATCCAAATACACATTTAAATGACTTAATTTTTTAATTATGTTAAAAAAACTAGTAACCGATTTAATAAATAAAAACTATACTTACAATAAGGAAAG
The DNA here is from genome assembly GCA_043744095.1 of Flavobacterium sp. Lineage (GTDB taxonomy): Bacteria > Bacteroidota > Bacteroidia > Flavobacteriales > Flavobacteriaceae > Flavobacterium. The sequence goes on along the minus strand of JAYTVI010000244.1, from coordinate 3,311 downwards.
ATTAACAAGTATTCTTCTCCCTACTGTTGGCTTTAAATTAAGTAAAAATAAACCAGATTTTACTTCTTCAAGAATAGGTGGTTATCCACCTATTCTTGAAGAAAATTTTCCTACTTTAAATAAAAATCCTTTAACTTTTTTAGGACAAATATGTTTACCTGAAATTAAAGATTATAATGACATACTTCCTAAAGTTGGTTATATTTTTTTTTATATTTATTCGGGGAATCTTGGTTATAGATATCCAGATAAAAAAGGAGAGTTTAAAGTTATTTTCAAAGAAAGTATGAGAGATTTTAATCAAACGGAAATAGAAATTGATAAAATCTTGACCATAAAAGAATGTGAAATATCATTTTTTGAATATTATACATTCCCGTCTTCTCAAGGAAATTTATATATAACAGATGAAGAATTTGAAATAATTGATGATATTGAGAGTGAAACTATATTCAAGTTTAACCAAAGTTTTGAAACTGAACATCAATTACTAGGTCACCCAAGAGCGATGCAGGGTACTGTTAAATTTTGGTGGGCAGTAAAATATTTAGAAATAGATCAGAAAGATTTTTATACAGACGATGAAGTAAAGATTATAAATGATGAAGGTGATAAATTTGTGCTTCTATTGCAATTAAATTTTGGTGATTCATGTATGGAATTTGATTATTTTGGTGATGCAATTGCATATTTTGGAATTCACAAATCTGATTTAGAAAAAAGGAAATTTGAAAACACAATTCTTGTAATGCAAAACACATAACAAAATCTAACGGGAATTAGTTACGTTGGTGTACATGCGTGTCCATAAACTAAACCTATTATGAAGTTTATTAAAATTATTATCGTTTTTATAATAACAAATAGTTTATATTCACAAAAGTATACAAACTGTGATTATGAAATATTAATTTCTTGTTTCAATCAACTTAATAATGGGCATTTAAAAGACACTTTATGCTTAGACGACATATCTATTTCATTTAATAACCAAAATATTTTTTTTACAAAAGAAAATTTTAAAGAATTCACTTTTCCATATATAGGTGTGAATAATAAAAGAGTAAAGAAATTATTAAAAAAATTAGATTTTGAATATTTATTAAAACAAAAAAGAGAACTTGAAAAATGGGATTTTGATAAGTTTACGAATACAATAATAAAATATTCTCAAGTACAAAAACAGAAAATAAAAATTAAGGAGAAGTATAGCCTTTCTTTACCTATTTATACAGAAGATAAAAAATATGCATTTGTATATTATGAAACAAGTAGTGGTGTTTTTAGCGGTGGTTCAATGAATGTTTCTGTTTTTATTAAAAAAAGTAATACTTGGGTCTTTTACACCAAATTTCCAATAGGTACAATAAATTAAACTAGAAAAGCTACATTATAAATTTGTAGCTATTTTTTATATCGCCTCAAACAATTTGCCTGGCAAAGGTCTTATAACGCCTTTTAACTCCATGTTGAGTAGTAATCCAGAAATTCTATAGATAGGAAAATCACATTCTAGCGCAATACTATCAAGCAATTCTTTGCCGTTTTTTTGTAAAAAATCATATATTTTTTGCTCATCATAATCTAACGAAACAAACAATTGCTTTTGTATTGTTGGTTTTTTTGAAGCCTTTTCTTCAATATCCCAATTGAGAATATAGACTATATCAGCAGCCGAAGTGAGCAGATTTGCTTTCTGGGTTTTTATCAAATTATTACAACCTTGACTGTATTTATCAGAAATTCTGCCCGGAACCGCAAACACATCTCGATTATAATCATTTGCCATTGTTGCAGTTATTAACGAACCACCTTTGTCTGCAGATTCTATAACAATTGTAGCTTCTGATATTCCAGCCACAATACGATTTCTTCTCACAAAATTTTCTTTGTCAGGATTAGAATTACTCCAAAACTCAGTCATAAAACCTCCGTTTTCTTCCATCTTTGCCATATATTTTTTGTGTGTTTTAGGATATATTTGATTCAAACCGTGAGCCAAAACACCAATAGTTTGCAAATTATTATCCAATGCAGCTTGATGTGCTACAATATCAACACCGTAGGCAAAACCACTTACAATTATAGGGTTTAATGGTGCTAAATCAGCTATGAGTTTCTTGCAAAATTCAGTACCATACGATGTGATTTGTCTTGTGCCAACAATACTTATTATTTTTCGGTTTTGTAAGGTAATATTTCCTGCTGAAAACAGTAAAACAGGGCTGTCAATACAATGTTTCAATCGTTCTGGATAGTCTTCATCTTGAAAAAAAGAAACGTTAATATCGCTTTTTTGAATAAATTTTAATTCTGCTTCTGCCTTTTCAAAAATGCTTTTGTCTTTTAGGTTTTGAAGCAATACCGAACCAACTCCATCTATTAAAGCAAGCTTTGATGCTTTAGTTTTGAATACTTCTGTAGCATTTCCGCAATGCGAAAGCAATTTTTTGGCAACAATATCTCCTACTCCTTCTACTTTTTGTAAGGCTAATACATGTAATAATTCTTCTTGACTCATAGTAACTCTTTGAAATTGAAAAATATAAATTTTTTACTATAATTGTTAATAAAAATTGTGAATAAAATTTTGATACTCTCTCGCATTGTATAACTTTGTTTTTATGAAAATCGAACACTATATTTCACAATTATTATATCGACACCAATGTGTCATCATTCCGGGTTTTGGTGCTTTTTTGACCGAAATTCAATCGGCACATTTGCACGAAAATACGAATTCTTTTTATCCCCCAAAGAAAGTAATTTCTTTTAGTTCTCAATTAAAAAATAATGATGGTTTACTTGCTAATCATATCGCTCAAATTGAAAAATTGTCATATGATAATGCAGTTGCTATGATTGAAAGTGAAGTTGTTGTTTGGAAGAGCATTCTTGAAGTAAATCATAAATTTGCTTTGAAAAATATTGGTGATTTAAATTTAAATTCTGAAAAAAACATTCTTTTTATACCTTCTGAAAACGTAAATTATCTTACGAGTTCGTTTGGTTTGAATTCCTATGTTTCTCCTTTAATAAAAAGAGAAGTGCTTCAAAATCTAGTTGAAGAAAAAATTGAAATTGAAGAAGAAAAAGAAGTTGTTGCATTAAATTCAACTATAAATAAAGGTCGTTCTTATCTAAAATATGCTGCTGTTTTTGCAATTAGTTTAACTGGGGTTGGAGTTTTTGGGTATCAAATGATGCAAAATAAAATTCAAAAAGAAACTTTGTTAGTAGAAACTACTGTTCAGAAAGAAGTGCAAAACAAGATTCAAGAAGCTACTTTTTTTATAGAAAATCCATTGCCA
>JAYTVI010000243.1:0-9844 GCA_043744095.1 Flavobacterium sp. | reverse complement strand
ATGCCATAGGGATGACATTATTCTCAACATTAAAATTGATTTGTTTGGTTCTACGATAATTGGTTTCGTCAATTGTTTTTTGCATACTTGCTGTAATTTTATCAGCATACATAATGGCTTTTCCGTTCAAATTCCTAGCTGCACGACCAATTGTTTGTGTAAGCGAACGATGACTTCTCAAAAAACCTTCTTTGTCTGCATCTAAAATAGCTACCAAGGAAACTTCAGGCAAATCCAATCCTTCACGTAATAAATTAACTCCAATTAGAACATCAAAAATTCCTTTTCGTAAATCTTGCATAATCTCAATACGTTCTAATGTATCTACTTCAGAATGGATATAACGACAGCGAATATCAAGACGAGCTAAATATTTTGCCAATTCTTCTGCCATTCGTTTTGTTAGTGTAGTAACTAAAACCCGTTCATCAATCTCGGCTCGAACCTGAATTTCTTCTATTAAATCGTCAATCTGATTCAAACTTGGGCGAATTTCTATAATTGGATCTAATAATCCTGTAGGTCGAATTACTTGCTCAACTACAACTCCTTCTGTTTTTTGTAATTCATAATCAGCAGGAGTTGCCGAAACATAAATAACTTGGTTTTGCATACTCTCGAACTCATCAAATTTCAACGGACGATTGTCCATTGCGGCTGGCAATCTAAAGCCATATTCTACCAAGTTTTCTTTTCTGCTACGATCACCACCATACATTGCATGAACTTGTGAGAGAGTAACGTGGCTTTCATCAACCACCATCAGAAAATCTTTTGGAAAATAATCTATCAAACAAAAAGGTCTTGTTCCTGGTAATCTTCCGTCGAGATAACGAGAATAATTTTCGATTCCAGAACAATACCCTAATTCTCGAATCATTTCTAAATCAAAATTGGTGCGTTCTTCCAGCCTTTTAGCTTCAAGATGTTTTCCTATTTCTTTAAAATAATCCACTTGTTTTACCAAATCTTGCTGTATTTCCCAAATAGCATTTTGCAACACATCGGGACTTGTAACGAACATATTGGCTGGATATATTGTTAATTTCTCATATTTTTCGGTAACTTGAGTAGTTTTTACATCAAAACTTTCAATTTCTTCAATTTCATCTCCAAAAAAATGAATGCGAAATGCTTCATCGGCATAACTTGGAAAAATATCTACGGTATCTCCTTTTATACGAAAATTTCCCGGCGTAAAATCTGCTTCGGTTCTAGAATATAAACTTTGAACTAATTGGTGTAATAATTTGGTTCTCGAAATAACTTGTCCAACTTCAATAGGAATTATATTTTTTTGAAATTCGGTTGGATTTCCAATTCCGTATAAACAAGAAACCGACGAAACCACAATAATATCTCTTCGTCCCGACAGAAGTGATGCGACAGTGGACATTCGCATTTTTTCTAGTTCCTCGTTAATAGATAAATCTTTTTCGATAAAAACTCCAGTAACTGGCATAAAAGCTTCTGGTTGATAATAATCGTAATAGGACACGAAATATTCAACTGCATTATTCGGAAAAAACTGTTTGAATTCTGAATATAATTGTGCAGCAAGTGTTTTATTATGTGCCAAAACCAAAGTTGGTCTTTGTACTTCTTCAATGACATTGGCTACGGTAAAAGTTTTTCCAGAACCAGTAACACCTAGCAATGTTTGGTATTTTTCTGCTGCAAGAATTCCTTGAGCTAATTTTTCTATGGCTTGAGGTTGGTCGCCTTTCGGCTGATAATCAGATACGACTTGAAAGTTCAATGTTGTTTAATCAATTAATTTTTTATAAATTTTGTAACATATTTATCTTTATAATTACCTACAACTTGCACAAAATAAGCCCCGTGTAATAGTTCAGATAAATCCATTTGAAGATAATTTTCGTTTACATTTTTAAAACTTCTTACAACTTGACCATTTGAATTTATGATATTAACTGTATTGATTAGAACTGCTGAAGTTACGCTTGTAATTGCATTAACAGGATTTGGGTATAATGCAGGTTCGAACTCGCAATTTGTGCTTACTTGCACATCTGTTCTGTAAATACTATAAAAATATCCATCTAGATTGTCTTTTTGAAACTCATCAGAGCAAACAAATTTTAAATTTTTATTGTTTTGAAAATTTATAGGAATATTTGAATAAAACGGAAGACTTACTGTATTTGTTAAATTTACATAATTTAAATGATTGTCATTTGCAATTACATTACTTAAATAAGGTTGATTACTTAAATCTAAGGTAGTTAGTTTATTAAACGAACAATCAATTTCGGCAATTAATCTTTTTACTTTAAAAGCTTCTAATAAATTATTATTACAATACAAATAAATAGCCGAAGTACCTTTTGAAGTACCTATATCTATTGATTTTATTTTGTTATTGTTACAATTTAAAAATCTTAAATTGTCTGCAGTAATTATTTTTATTGCAGTTAACTCATTATTTTCACAATTGAAAGTTTCTATGTTTATTAGTGGTTCAACGTTTAACTCTGAAATAGTATTAAAACTGCAATCTATATTTTTTAAAGTTGTTATTCCTGCAAAATCTAATTTCGATAATTGATTGTGGTTGCAATTTACAATTTCTAATTTTTTTAAATTTGTAATATTTAAAGATTTTAAATTGTTATTGTTACATTCAAGTCGAAGCAAATTCGGAACTCCTGAAACATCTAAAACTTCTAAATTAGGGTTTGAATATAATTTAATATAATTTAATTTGGGATTGTCATTAAAAATAAAACTGGTTACAGGTGTATAATAGAAATTAATCGAAACAAGATTGCTACATCCAGTTAAGTTCACACTTTTTAAGGCAAAACAACTACTTAAATCTAAATTTGTTATTGCCGATAAACCAGTAAAGTCAAGATTGGTTATAAGGTTTATGTCAAAATATAAAGATTTTAATAAAGTAAGACCAGTAACATTAAAATTAGTTAATGGATTTGAACCGCAACTTAAATTTTTTAATTTTGGGCAAGCTGTAACATCTAGATTTGTCAATATATTTCCATTACCTTGTCTACCACAATACAATGTTTCTAGGTTTGGATTGTTTAAATTTATGGATGTAATAGTATTATAACCACAATCTAAATATTTTAAGTTTGTAAAATATTCAACACCAGTCAAATCTGTAATGTTTTTGTTTGAAATATATAAATATTGTATATTCTGAATTTCTGTTGCTTGTATTTCACCATCGTGATTGGTATCATAACCAAAATACCCTCCATTTGAACTATTGTAAAAATGAGTTAAATAATTTTTGAAAATTGCATCAGGAATATTCACAATTTGCGAAAAACAAACTTTAGAAACTAACAGAAAAAATAGTATAAATATTTTTTTCATAGATTTAGAATTTATTTATTGTAGGATATATATGGTATTGCCTTTTTATTATTTGTGTTTGTTTGTAATAAACTCATTATTTATGGCGATTTCGTAAAATAAATATTTTCACGAAGTTACAAAAAATAATCAAATTTATTCAACAGCAAACTTCCAGTTTTTTCTTTGTGCTTCAGTCAAAAAACTCCAAGCAACCATTCTACTCGTTTTCTGTCCTTGTGCCATATCTATTGTTTTTATTTCAGCAGCATTGACTTTGTTGAGCGTTTTATAAATGCTAGAAAGATTATCTTTTTTTGAGACCAATGTAGTAAACCATAAAACTTGTAACGGATATTTGGCACTTTCATAAATCATTTGAGTTATAAAGCCTATTTCACCACCATCACACCACAATTCTTTTTCTTGACCACCAAAGTTTAGAATTGGAGTTTTAGTTCTTGTATCATTTAAATTATTTACTTTTCTAATCGTTGATTTTGTTGCTTCTATAGCAGAATTATGAAAAGGCGGATTGCAAATGGTAAAATCAAACCGATCTTCTGGAAGCATAATGTTTTTAAAAATAAATCGAGATTCAACTTGGAGTTGTAAACTGATACTGTCAATTAATTTTGGATTTTGCTCAATGATTTTTTTGCAATTTTGAATCGCATTTTCATCAATATCCGAACCTACAAAACTCCAGCCATATATAGCATTTCCTAAAATTGGATAAATGCAATTGGCACCAATACCAATATCCAAACCTTCAATGTTTTCTCCAACAGGAATTTCTCCATTATTTGTAGAAGACAATAAATCTGCAATGGTGTGTATATAATCTGCTCTTCCTGGAATTGGCGGACACAAATAATCTTTTGGAATATCCCAATTTGAAAGGGCATAAAAGTAAATTAACAATGCTTTATTTAAAGCTACAACAGCATCTGGATTACTAAAATCGATAGTTTGCTTCGCCTGTTTGCTATTGCTAGAGTCTAGTTGATGCTCATTTATGAATACATATTTTTGTAGTTCGGGATTTGATTGTATCAAAACTTCAAAATCATATCCCAAACGATGTGCGCTTCTGGGATGCAAATTTGTTTTTTCTACAACTATCTTTTGTTTATTTTTCTGCATAATACCGCAAATATAACCATTCTAATTCAAGAAATTAGCTTATCAAATTATTGATTTTGGCATATTGCAAAAGCATTATTGTTTTGGCGTCTTTTATTTCGCCAGTTGCAATCATTTGATACGCTTTTTCGAAAGAAATTTCTATAACTTCTATGTTTTCTTGCTCAGAATCAATTCCGCCACCATCACTTATTTTCATATCATTGGTATATTCTCCAACAAAAAAATGTACAATTTCGGTTACTGAACCTGGAGACATATAGACTTCAAAAATTTTCCGAACATCAGTAACTTGATAACCTGTTTCTTCTTCTGTTTCGCGCTTGATACAATCTTCAGCATTGTCTTTGTCTAAAAGTCCTGCACAAGCTTCTATCATCATTCCTGTTTCATTATCGTTCAAATAAGTTGGCATTCTAAATTGTCGTGTGAGAATGATATTTTTATTTGATTTGTTATACAAAAGTATTGTTGCTCCGTTTCCTCTATCATATGCCTCACGAATTTGGGTTTCCCATTTACCATTTTTATTCTGATAATCGAATGTTATTTTTCGAAGGGTATACCAATTATTGGCAAGAATTTCTTTGTTGGTAATCGTAATTTTTGGATTGTACATACTAAATAGTTTGATTTTTTTATTTTAGAAACGAATTTATGGAATAAAAATTGCATTCTGTTTTTAAAGCTAAAAACGACAGGGCAAAATCATACTTTTTTCCGCCACAAATCACACAAATTAACACAAATCTGAATCTGACAACAGACAGATTTAAAATTAATCACACTAATTTCTCACTCTTATGGATATTCGAGTAATTTAAAAATTGAAATTAGTGCAAATTAGTGTAATTGGCGTCCGTTTTTTAAAATTTTAACAAAGCGTGAGTTTGCCCCGTACAAAATGATAAAAAAATGATAAAACAGATTGGCTTGTAATTAAATACCTTAATTTTATCCACTTTTAAAAAAGTTTTTTATGTCTCGATTGTTATTTTATATTTTCATTTTGTTTGTGCCATCACTATTGTTGGCTCAAAATGAGTTTTTAAACCAATCAAATACTATATCTGGCGGAAGTTTGAGTTTGCCTAGTAAACCCAATACTCCAAAACCAATGGCACCATCTATTTTTGCTCCCAATGAAAATGTATTGCCAACAAATAAAATCCCAGTAAGAAACACTTTACAATTTACAAATCCTAATAAATTTGTTAATCCTGGAGATATTTATAAAGACAAAAATGTAGTAAAAGAAGCTGGTTTTGATTCAAAAATATTTAGAAAAAATCAATATTTTGGAGATTTTAAAACAAAAGCCGATCATGTAAGAATAAGTTACCGAGATTTTGGTGAAATTGATGGTGATGAAATAAAAATTTTAGTCAATGACAAAATGATTGTTGCCAGCATTTTTCTTGAAGGTGATTTTAAAGGAATTGAACTCGGATTAGAAAAAGGATTTAATAAAATAGATTTTGAAGCTCTAAATCAAGGTACTTCTGGTCCGAATACAGCTCAGTTTCAAATTTATGACGACAAAGGTATGCTGGTTTCTTCCAATCAATGGAATCTTGCTACAGGATTTAAAGCAACCATTATTATTGTAAAAGAATAAATGAATACTACAAAACCAAAAAGTGTTAAACTTAAGTATTTTCTTTTTGGGTTATTGTTTGTGTATATCCTTATTTGTCAATCATGTATGACGATGCGAATGAGTGTAAAGGAAACCAATTTATATTTTGAAACTCAGAAACTTGTTTTTGAAAGTAAAACAATTGCTGTTGATGATCATCTAATTCATTACATCCAAACTGGAAACCCAGATAAACCAACTTTGTTTTTTGTACACGGTTCACCAGGAAGTTGGGATGCTTACAAACAATATTTAGCAGATACTTTATTGTTGAAAAAATACCGAATGATTGCTATTGATAGACCAGGTTTTGGAAATAGTAATTTTGGAAAATCCGAAAATTTAGCCACTCAATCCAAAATTAGTGAAGCCTTATTATCCAAAATAGACAATCATAAACCTATTGTTTTAATTGGTCATTCTTATGGTGGACCATTAATTGTGAAAATGGCTACCGAATTTCATAAACGCTACCAACATCTTGTAATACTAGCAGGAGCAATTGACCCAAATGCTGAAAATTCTGAAATTTGGAGACAAGTATTAATGGCAAACCCGATTCGTTATTTTATTCCTGGTGCGATGCGTCCTGCAAACGACGAATTGTGGTGGTTGAAATATGATTTGGTTTTGATGAAACCCAATCTAAAAAACATTACATGTGATATCACTATTATACACGGTACAAAAGATCAATTGGTGCCTTATTCTAATGTAGCTTTTATAAATGCAACTTTTGTAAATGCTAAATCAATACAAACTATTGCTATAGAAAATGCGAATCATTTTATTCCTTGGAGTCATTATGAAATTATTCGAGATGCGTTGATTGGTTTGAAACTTTAATCAAAACATTCCATAAGCAACAAATCGCCTTCGGTGTGCGTAATTGCTACAATTCCGTCTTGTACAACTTCGTTACTACTTGCTGTTCTGTAACCCATTGTTAGCCTATCGTTTTGTAATGGATATAATAAATTTTGTGTTGTAATTCCTGAAACATTCCCAACAGGAATAAGTGAAATATTAGTTTTGGCAACATACCATTTTTGATACTTTCGAGGTAATAAAAATACTTTGGAATGATCATCAAGAATCACAATTTTTAAGTAGTCTCTATATTGAACCAAACTTGTGAGATTGGTAATGGTATGATCGGTTCTTTTGCCTGTTGCCCAAATGACATTAACTGCAGGAATTTTTCTCTCTATAAGATAATCAAATGCTTTTTCTAAATCGGTTTTGTTTTGATCTGGTGTATATACAACTTCTATAGGTTGTTGCAATGCAATGAAAGATGTGGCATCAAAATCGTTATCAAAATCTCCTAATAAAACATCTACTTTTATATTGAGTTCATGAACACGTTCGATAGCATTGTCTAAAACAATTACTAGCGGTGACCATTCTAATAATTGGCCCAATAATTCTGGATGACACGATGCGCCATTTGCAATTATTAAAGCTGGTTCTTGATCGTCACGAACTATATGATGTGATGACATTTGAAATAATTTTAATTGATTTTTATAAGTCTAACAACCTGAGTTAGATTGATTATTTTTTACCACACAGAATCATAGATTTTTAGCAATAATTAAGTCGCTTTGCTCAATTTCAGGCAAAAATAAATATGTTTATTTGTGATAAAAAGTTTGATGTATTATTAATTCAATTCAGGTTTAATGCAAATTACGAATTTTTAAATTAGAATTCATAATTAGAGCAATATGTTTTTAGCCGTGATAGTAATGAAAAGCAAAACCTTGTAATAAGTTTAGATTTTCTTATTTTTTCAAAGCGACCAACGGAAGCTCTTGAAAAAATATAGAAAACTGCTTATTTCAAGGTTTTCTTGTAATGAAGAGCACGAATAGCTACTGAATGGTATATGTTGCAGTATCTATTTCTGATAAATGAAAATAACCTAAAGGATAATTCTCTGAATTGGTTTGATTGATAATATTTCCTCTTAAAGTTGCTGGTGGTGTTGCAAAAGGACTTCCTCCTGAACCTCCTGCGATACTCAATAATTTGGTCATATAATTCCCGTATTTTTCAGAAATTCCTTGTACAGAAAGGTTTAGAATGTCGTCTTTTTTTAATTTATCGTCGATGTACAAACCAAACATGAGATTGCCTTGAAAAAACTCATCTTTTTCTACACTATATTCTGGAAAAGCTATCCTACTGTTTTTGAAACCTACGAGATAATTATTGTCTTGATTTCCGTTGTCTTGAAAGAAAAATTTGACTTGAACGACTTCTTCTGTCCCAAATCCAGGAATTAATGTTTGTTCGATATTTTCTATTACAGGTGTTGCCAAAAATGTTGATGTTGACGTGTATGTTTGTCCTTGATATTCAATAGTTAGTTTATAATTATCGCCTATAATTGGGTTGAAACTGTTGCAAACATATTCTCCTGTTGCATCAATTTCATTAAAAATATAGATATCAGCCAATGGGGATGAAACATTGATGATAGAAACTGTTGCTCCTGTTGCAGGAGGTATGGTATTTGAATAAAAATTTGTTGTAGTAGAAAGTTTTATTTTTTGTTCGTTACCAGTTGTGCCTTTTTGCCAATTTATGACAGCGTCAATAACTAATTTCGGATTGGCAGTATCTAAATTGACATCGACAACATCTTCACAACTTATAATAGAAAAAGAAGTTAGAATAAGGAAGATATATAGTTTTATATTTTTCATATGTTGATATTTATTGTTTTTTAAAGATCATATGTAATTCGCATATCAATATCGGTGTTTGCATCGCATTTCCGTTATGCTCATTTCATACTATTAAAATTTAAAATTGTAAGAAACTGATGGAACGATTCCGAAAATAGATAAGCGAACAGCTTCATTGTTTCCGGTATCTGCATTTTCTCTAAAACTTATAGAAGCTGCATTTTTTCGGTTGTAAATATTGTAAGCACTAAAAACCCATTCGCCTTGCCAACCTTTGTTTTTATTTGGTTTAGGAATGTAGGTTGCAGCAAAATCTAAGTGATGATATGTTGGAAGACTATTTTTGTTTCGAATACCATAACTTGGAACCGTTATTCCTTGATAAACATATTGACCATTTGGATAGGTAACTGGTTGACCTGTTTGCAAAGTAAAGTTGGCGCCAAAATTCCATTTTTTATTTTTTTTATAAGTAGCTGTTATTGCAATATTATGAGTTTTGTCATAAGCAGAGCGATACCATTCTCCGTTGTTTATACCAATTTCTTGAGAAGTTCTACCTGGTGTTTTTTGTAATGATTTTGATAAAGTATAAGCAATCCAACCACTCAATTTTCCTGTATTTTTGCGAAGTAAAACTTCAAGACCATAGGATTTCATCTCGCCATTTAGAATTATTTGTTCTATTGCTTCGTTTGCAATTAAATCTGCACCATCAATATAATCGATTCTGTTTTTTATTTTTTTGTAAAAACTTTCCACTTCTAGAGTATAGGCATCGTCTTTAAAATTATTAAAATATCCGATAGCAACTTGATCTGCAATTTGTGGTTTGATGAAGTTGTCACTTGGCGTCCAAACATCAAGTGGAGTAGGTGATGCCGTGTTGGAAACCAATTGAAGGTATTGCACCATTCTGTTATAACTCGCTTTTATAGATTGATTTTCATTTAATTCATAAGCTGCAGAAAAACGAGGTTCAAAATTGTCGAAACTGGCTATAGTTTTGTTTTTTCCATAA
>JAYTVI010000242.1:0-9870 GCA_043744095.1 Flavobacterium sp. | reverse complement strand
AAAGTTAGAATTTACTGTAAAGAAAATGAAGTTTTTTTTCTTTATTCAAAAAAGAAAAATCAAGCATAGCATCGTTACGATTTATTTTTATTTTGAAGAAGAGAGAAAAAAAGAACTTTTTATTGCGGTAAATTCTAACTTTAAATGGCATTAGCATTCATTTTCTTTAATTCTTGATAACGAGCATAAACACTGTATGCATTAAGATAGCAAATTATGATACCTTTTTTGCCATCTAGAAACCCTAACCGTATAAAATATTGGTAACAAAATTTATAAGCAGGATGTAAATAAAAATGATAAAAATTTGGCTTTACACCTTTGTTAAATTCTTCTTTTGCTTTAAATTTTCCATAGCTTATCATTTTAGATTTATAGGTTTGATAATTTGTGTAAGAAAAATGTATAAGTTTATTTTTTAATTTGCTTGTTTTTCCATCAACTTTTAGTTTTTCGTGAACTAATCTTTCGCAAATATATCTTGCTTTATCTTTTTTGAAAAGCCTGAAAATTTTGTCTGTTTGCCAACCACTAAAATGTAATTCTTCGTCCTGAAACATAAAAGTTCTATAGAATAAATAGGCACTTGATGTCTTTTTTAGCTGTATAGTTTGAACTAATTCATCTTTTAATTCTGGTGTGAATTTTTCATCTGCGTCTAAAAAAAGTATCCAAGGATTTTTTGCTAAGTCTATTGCGAAATTTCTTTGAGAAGTATAGTCAATAAAAGTATTTTGTACAAGTTTTGCTTTTGTAGAATTATTTACAATTTTTGCTGTAGCATCTGTGCTGTATGAATCTACTACAATAATTTCATCTGCAAAATCTAAATCTTCAATTACATTTTTAATATATTTTTCTTCATTATAAGTTATTACTAACGCACTTAATGGAAGTTTTATAGCTTCAATTTTGAGTAACTCCGAAGTAAAAACATGATTTAAATTTTCAGAAATAAAATGGGCTAAATCTCCCAAAAAATATTCAGGATGAAAAAGTTGGTAAAGTTCGGGAGTATTTATTTTTAATTTTTTTTCTGATTTATTGATAAATAACTCTGGTCTAAAATTTTCTAAATGTACTGATTTGTGATGGATGTTATCTTCAAAAGTTGCCCAAATTTTCTTTTCTATCCAAGGCGAAAAAATAATAAATGATGGTTTATTTAATGATTTTGCCATATTTATTGCACCTCCATCATTCCCAATAATGATGTCGCAATTGTACATTATGGCAATAAAACTTCTCAAATTGTCACCAAATAAATCAAAAAAAATTTTTTCTTGTGTATGTTGTGAACATAACGAAAAAACTTTTTTTGCCTCTTTAATTTGCTTTGGAAAATAGTTAAATAAAATATTTACATCATTAGAATCTGCTATAGAATCAACAACTTTTGAGATATATTCTAGCGGGTAGGTTTTGTTTTTTTCGCTTCCCAAAAGACTTATCATTATAGTTTTTCTGTTTTTTTTCAGATTATGCTTATCGAAAAGTTCATTTGCAAATTTAATTTCATCTTCGGTTACATATAATTTCGGAATTGAATCTATTTCAATATCTAAATTTAACGGATTTAATAACGAAAGTCTCCTCTCAACGGCAAGACCCATATTGGTTTTTGGAAACATAGCAAAAGGTACATTGTCTGTATATAAAAAACTACGAAAAGGTTTTTTGTAAGATATTTTTCTTTTGGCACCACTTAAAGCAACAAAAACCCAACTTTCAAGCTTAGAATAGGCATCAAAAATAATATCGTATTTTTGTTTTCTTATCCTAAAAGCAAATTTTATAAAGGCAATATTACTTTTTCGGTGTTCTTTCTTAAAAAGAAGTAAGTTATCTATAGCTGTATTTCCTTCTAAAACGGGTGTTGTAGATTCGTAAACCAAATAATCTATTTGAGCTTCTGGGTATGCCTTGCGCAAATTATTACAAATAATACTACTTACTAATACATCACCTATCATTTTTTGCTGGATAACTAAAATCTTCATATAATGATGCTAAATAGTTAGTTTATTGTCAATTAGTCTTTTATTGAAAGTTTGAATGTAAGCTTTTATGAATCTTTCCATAGATGCTTTAATCTTTTTTTCTTTTGTTTCTAGGTTTGTTTTTAGCATCGGATCATTTTTTATATTATAAAGTCCAACAGTTTTTGTGCCGTCAAATGCTAAATAATAATCATCGTTTATGTAATTGTAAATATTATCTAAATAGGTTACAACAAAGTTTTTATCAGATTTATATGATTTTCCAAAAGTGATCATTTCTTCTTTAATATTCAAATAATCAATTAAGCTTGGTAGAATATCTATTTGCTGAAAATTTTTATCACTTTGACCTTTTAAGTCAGGGTTTGAAGTATCTAAAAAGAAAATTGGAATTCGAAATTTACCCACACTGTTATTGTAAGCACCTTTACCATATGCTGAAGTATGATCTGCTGTAAATACAAATAAAGTATTTTTATACCATTCTTGTTTTTTTGCTTTTTCAAAAAATTTTCTCATTGCAAAATCAGAATAACCAATACTTTCTTGAATAACTGTTGTTCCTTTAGGAAACTTACCTTTATATTTTTCGGGAATTGTAAAGGGTTGATGTGATGAAATTGTAAATACAGTTGTAAAAAAAGGTTGCTTAAATTCACCTATTTTTTTGCAAAAAAATTGAAGAAATTCCTCATCAAAAACACCCCATGTTCCGTCAAAAGATTCTACTCCAACATATTCATCTTTGCCATAATACGATTCAAAACCTGCAACTTTACAATATCTGTCAAAATTTTGACTGCCATTAAATGCACCATGAAAAAAGGAAGTATTATAACCTTGTTTTCTAAAAATTTTAGGCAAACTATTCACATTATTCAATGAATATTCCGAAGCAATAAATGTTCTATTCATCAAGCTAGGAACGCTTGACATTGCACTAGGAACTGCATCTATAGATACTTTTCCGTTTGCAAAACCATTTTTAAAATAATATGATTTTGAGATAATAGAATCAATAAAAGGAGTATAGCCTTTATGTACATTTTCATCTCCAAAACTTTCTAAAATTACAACAACAACATTTTTTTTAATAAATTTTTCTTTAGGATTTGTTCGAAATTCTGGGTCAAAAATAGTTTTCAATTCTTTATCAGAAAAAAACTTTGGATCAAATAGAGTTTCTTTTTTTCCTATTGATTTTAAAATACAAAAAGGAGTATTAAGTGATAATGATGAGTTACCTAATGACGAATATTCTATTGCATCTACAATTCTAAGCGGTTTTCTTTGAATACCACCTCTACCAAAAATTAGAAACAAGCCCAAAAGAACTATAAAAAGTGAACTTTGTTGTATGATGTGCTTTCTGCTTCTTTTTTCTATAGGTAATTGTATTTCATAATCTGAAAGTAATTTCCATTTTATAAGTGCAAAAAAAATAAAAATAAGCGGTAAATACCAAAATTGCATTAGAAAAGTCGGAATTAATCCTGCAATTTCATTTTCCATTCCTTTGGCTGTTATTAAATCAAAAGTGCTTCTACGACCTGTAAATTTATAATACTCAAAATCGACAAAATTGGTTGCAATAAAAATAATATTGACAATATAAAACAATATTTTTATAGTTTTCTGATAGGTTTTATTATAAAGAATTGGTGAAGGAAAAAGAAATAAAACTACAAAAAGTAAGTTTATAAAGCCAATTGCTGACAAATCATAAATCAAACCACCCCATAATATCTTGGGAGTAATATTGGAAAATGAAGATTTATTAAAAATATAAAAAAGAAATCTGCTAATTTGGTAAATAATCAATATAAGTAGAATTCTTTTTAGAAAAAGAAGTATTAGATTTTTATAGTTTGTCATGAAAAGGAAATAATTTTATAAAATAATTCTATACTGCAACATCATATTCTCTCAAAGCATCATTTAAAGATGTTTTTAAGTCTGTCGATGCTTTACGTTTGCCTATTATCAAAGCACACGGAACTTGAAAATCTCCAGCTTCAAATTTTTTAGTATAACTGCCCGGAATAACAACTGAGCGCGCAGGAACAAATCCTTTATATTCAATAGGTTTACTGCCAGTTACATCAATTATTTTTGTTGATGCAGTTAGACAAACATTGGCACCAAGTACAGCTTCAGTTTCAACACGAACGCCTTCTACAACAATACAACGCGAACCAATAAAAGCTCCATCTTCAATAATAACTGGTGCTGCTTGCAAAGGTTCAAGTACTCCACCAATTCCAACTCCACCAGAAAGATGTACATTTTTTCCAATTTGTGCACAACTACCAACAGTTGCCCAAGTATCAACCATAGTGCCTTCATCTACATAAGCGCCAATGTTTACATAACTTGGCATTAAAATAACACCTTTAGAAATATAAGCACCATATCTTGCTACAGCTGGCGGAACAACACGAATACCTTTTTCGGCATAACCAGTTTTGAGAAGCATTTTGTCGTGATATTCAAAAATACCAACTTCATGGGTTTCCATTTTTTGAATAGGGAAGTACATTACCACCGCTTTTTTTACCCATTGGTTTACTTGCCATTGGTTTGATATAGGTTCAGCTACACGCAATTGACCTAAATCAAGCATAAAAATAACTTCTTTTATAGCGTTTATGGTAGTTTCTTCTTTTAATAATTCTCGGTTATCCCAAGCTTTTTCTATTGTAGATTGTAATGCGGTCATCGTTTGTGAATTTTTAGCAAATATAAACGCAATTTTCGAAAAAGAAATTAAAAAAAAAGCAATTAATCAGTATCTGCAATATCTGAACTGATTTGTTTTGTTTCTTCAAAATTTATTAAAAATCGTTTTTGTTTGTAGTACAAATACATTTTTGAATTGCCAAAAAGCATCACTGTAATCGTATTCAAATTTTCATCTTTACACAAATAAATAATGCCATTATCAGGCAAATCTGTTTTAGATTCTATAGAAAGGTGGTATTCTTGATCAATATTAATGTCAATTTTTTCTTCAGTAAATTCAGCATTTCTATCACAAATACTTTCCATATTTCCCCATTCTTGTATGGCATTTCTAGATTGAAATTGATTGAAGGAGTATACTTTTTTTTGTGAAATAGCACAAAAAGGAATTACTAGTAGAAAAATTTGAAGGCTTTTGAAAGACATTAATTTTAATTTGTTGCGCAAGTAAGCAATTATTAATTTATTAAACTAATTTTGAAATGATTTTTTAACGTTAAAGTGTATTTTTTAATCGCTAAAATACATTTTTTTATAATTACACAAGATGTATTATTTAGAATTTCAAGTATAAAGATATTAAAAGGAGTAGCAAATTTTATCCTATTTTTGCATAATAAATACAATTAAAAAATGCCTCGAATTCTTGCAATTGATTACGGACAAAAAAGAACTGGAATAGCTGTTACCGACGAGTTGCAAATTATTGCATCAGGGTTAACAACCATTTCTTCTGAGACAATAATTCCGTTTTTGAAAGATTATTTTTCCAAAGAAAAAGTTATTAAAGTGCTTGTTGGCGAACCTAAGCAAATGAATGGTCAGCCATCTGAAAGTACTGTTTTTATAGAGGCTTTTGTTGAAAAATTTCAAAAAAATTTCCCAGAGATGAAGTTAGTTCGAGTCGATGAACGTTTTACTTCAAAAATGGCATTTCAAACAATGATTGATAGCGGTTTGAAAAAAAAGCAACGTCAAAACAAAGCTTTAATAGATGAGATTTCTGCTACGATATTATTACAAGATTATTTAATTCGAAAAATGATTTAATTTAAAAAAAATTATGGAAGACAATAATCAACCATTACCAACAGATGTAGTTTTGATTGGTGCGGGAATCATGAGTGCTACATTGGGAGTACTTTTAAAATTATTACAACCCGACATAAAAATAGAAATTTATGAGCGATTAGATAGAGCAGCTGCTGAAAGCTCTGATGCATGGAATAATGCAGGAACTGGACATTCTGCTTTTTGCGAATTGAACTATACACCAGAAAAAGAAGATGGCAGTATTGATATTTCGAAAGCCATAAAAATTGCAGAACAATTCGAAATTTCGAGACAGTTTTGGAGTTTTTTAGTTAGTCAAAAATATATTGAATCTCCTGAGAATTTTATTCATAGTATACCACATATGAGTTTTGTTTGGGGTGATGAAAATGTAGAATATCTTAAAAAAAGGTTTACTGCTTTACAAAAAAATCCTTTGTTTAAAAAAATGCAGTTTAGTACAAATTTTGAAGAATTAACTTCGTGGATGCCACTTGTTATGGAAGGCAGAAGTGCAAATGATAAACTTGCTGCAACACATATGAATTTGGGAACAGATGTTAATTTTGGAGCATTAACTAGATCAATGTTTCAATATTTAAAAAATCAAGAAGGAGTAAATTTGTATTTTCATCACGAAGTAAGCAAGTTAAAACAGTCTAAAAAAAATAATGATTGGAAAATAAAAATCAAAGATTTAGCTAAAGTAGAAAAGAAAAAAATTAGAACTAAGTTTGTATTTATTGGAGCTGGAGGTGGTTCGTTGCCATTGTTAGAGAAAGCAAATATTCCAGAAGGTGATGGTTTTGGTGGTTTTCCAGTGAGTGGTCAATGGTTAAAATGTAAAAACCCTGAAATTATTAAAAAACACGAAGCAAAAGTATATGGAAAAGCTTCTGTAGGAGCACCACCAATGTCTGTACCTCATATTGATAGCAGAATAATTGATGGAAAAAAAGCACTTCTTTTTGGTCCGTATGCAGGATTTTCGACAAAGTTTTTAAAAAATGGTTCCTATTTAGATTTACCATTATCAATCAAACCAAACAATTTGATACCAATGTTGTCAGCAGGTTTTCAAAATTTGCCTTTAACAAAATATCTAATCGATCAAGTACGACAATCGCCTGAAGATAGGATGGAAGCACTTCAAGACTTTTTGCCAAATGCCAAAATTGAGGATTGGGAATTAGAAAATGCAGGACAAAGGGTTCAAGTTATCAAAAAAAATGAAAATGGAGGTGGTGTATTGGAGTTTGGTACAGAAGTTGTTACAAAATCTGACGGTTCATTGGCAGTTTTATTAGGAGCATCTCCTGGAGCATCAACTGCTGTTGCAATTATGTTAGATTTGTTAGGAAGATGTTTTAAAAACCAAGTTGAAACACTAGAATGGCAGGAAAAATTAAAAGAAATAATTCCTTCTTTTGGGGTGAAACTTAATGATAATCCAAAACAATTAGAAGAAGTACGATTATATACAAGTCAAGTTTTGAAAATTGAAAATTAATTAATATTCTAAAACTACTATAAAATAAAATACTATTTTTGCCAATCGAAATATTGAAAATAATTCGAAATTAAAAAAGATAAAATGATTTTACCAATTATAGGCTATGGTGACCCAGTTTTAAGAAAGGTTTGTGATGCGATTTCGCCCGAATATCCAGACTTGAAAGAAACAATCACTAATATGTATGAAACAATGTACAATGCATATGGTGTTGGATTGGCTGCACCACAAGTTGCACTTCCAATTCGTTTGTTTATCATAGACACAACACCTTTTGGTGAAGATGAAGATTTATCAAACGAAGAACAAGCACAACTTAAAAATTTTAAGCGTACATTTATTAATGCCAAAATGCTCAAAGAAGAAGGAGAAGAATGGGGATTTAACGAAGGTTGCTTAAGTATTCCAGAGGTTCGCGAAGATGTATACAGAAACGAAACCATTACATTGGAATATTTTGATGAAGATTTTAACAAAAAAACAGAAGTTTTTGATGGTTTAGTAGCACGTGTTATTCAACATGAGTACGACCATATAGAAGGGATTTTATTTACAGACAAAATTTCATCGCTCAAAAAGCAATTAATAAAAAAGAAACTTCAGAATATTATGGAAGGAAAAACCCGTCCAGATTATAAAATGAAATTTGTTTCAAAAAAAGGCAGATAAATACTCAATCGAACCCAAATCAACAGAAAAAAAGAACTAACAATTAATAAAATGAATTTAGAAAAAATATTATCCATTTCTGGAAAACCAGGATTATTCCAATTAAAAGTGCAAACCAGAACAGGATTTGTTGCTGAGTCGTTATTAGATGGAAAAAAAATCACAGTAGGTTTAAGAAGTAATGTGAGTTTATTGACTGAAATATCAATGTATACCAATACAGAAGAAAAACCATTAGCCGAAGTAATGCGAGCTATTGCAATAAAAGAAAATGAAGGTCCAGCAATTTCTCATAAAGAAGATAATGCAAATTTGATTGCTTATTTTAAGGAAATACTTCCTGATTATGATCAAGATAGAGTGTATCCATCTGATATTAAAAAAGTATTGAATTGGTATAATATGTTACAAACCAGAGGAATGGTTTCTAAAGAAGAACCTGTAATTGAAAACGCAGCAGAAGTTTTAGAGAAAGTGGTAGAAGAAGTAAAAGAAGAAAAAGCAGCTCCTAAAAAAGCAAAAGCAAAAAAGGAATAGTTCAATAACTTTTGAATATTTTAATCCTGTTATGATTTTTTCGTAACAGGATTTCTTATTTTTACAACAAATCAAAATTTTATGAATTACAAACAAAATCAGCTTCAAGCATTTGAAAGATTACTTATTATTATGGATGAGTTGCGAGAAAAATGCCCTTGGGACAAAAAGCAAACACTCAAATCATTGCGTCATCTTACCATTGAAGAAACCTATGAGTTGGGCGATGCAATTCTTAACAATGATTTGAATGAAATAAAAAAAGAACTAGGCGATTTGTTATTACACATTGTTTTTTATGCCAAAATAGGAAGCGAAACCAACCATTTTGATATGGCAGATGTTTGCAACGAAATTTGTGACAAGCTCATCCATCGTCACCCTCATATTTATAGTGATGTAGTAGTTGCAGATGAGGAAGAAGTAAAACAAAATTGGGAAAAACTCAAACTCAAAGAAGGCAAAAAATCTGTATTAGAAGGAGTACCAAAAGGATTGCCAGCATTAGTCAAAGCTAGTAGAATTCAAGATAAAGTAAAAGGCGTAGGATTTGATTGGGAAGAACCACATCAAGTTTGGGATAAAGTTCAGGAAGAATTACAAGAACTACAGGACGAAGTAAAAACAGGAAACCAAGATGCAATAGAAGCTGAGTTTGGTGATGTACTATTTTCTATGATAAATTATGCTCGTTTTCTAAATGTAAATCCAGAAGATGCATTAGAACGCACAAACAAAAAATTTATAAAAAGATTTCAATATCTAGAAAGTAAAGCAGGCGAATTAGGAAAACCTTTAATGGATATGTCTCTTACCGAGATGGATATTTTTTGGGAAGTAGCAAAAAAACTTTAATTTGCAGCTTGTTTTAATTTTAATTGGAAAATTCAAAAACCTAACCCAACAAATGATATATTTTATCTATGTTGAATTATGGAAAAAACACACTAACGATTATCCTTTAAAGAACATATTGTACTTGAAGCTTTACTCCAAAAAGGTAAGAGTAAAAACTACACAAACCGCTCAAAAAAAACCTCATAAACAATAAAGTCTATTTTTTTTCGTTTCATAATTAATGAAAATCATTTTATCAAAAATTCTCATCACTTTTTACTCGTTAGGAACAATATTTTTCCCAATGGGAGATTTTTCAGTAATAGAAAATCTGCCAAAAATGTATGCACATTGTAAAGCTACCGAAGATAAAGATATGACACCTTTAGATTTTGTAACCGACCATTTAATTAATATTGATAGTCTATTTGATCAGCACAGCAAAGGTGATGAACAGAAACCACACAAACCATTTGAATACAATTTACATCATTCTATTTCACAATTTATTCAAGAATT
>JAYTVI010000241.1:0-9938 GCA_043744095.1 Flavobacterium sp. | reverse complement strand
TACTAAAAAAAGGAAAAATCAACCAAACCTTTAATCCTGTTTCCGATAATTATCTAAAATTCATCATCACCGAATTAAAACCATTCATAGACAAAACGTTCGCAACCGAAACCAATAGAAGAAGTACTTTCATTGCTGGTTCCAGTATGGGCGGATTAATTTCGTTGTATGCCATTTGCGAATACCCAAAAGTCTTTGGCGGCGCAGCTTGCCTTTCAACACATTGGACAGGAATTTACCAACTGGATAACAATCCCATTCCAGAAACATTTTACACGTATCTAAAAACAAAACTTCCCAAACCACAAAACCACAAAATCTACTTTGACTACGGCAATAAAACACTAGACACGCTATACAAACCATTGCAAGACAAAGTCGATATCATTATGAAATCAAAAGGATTTACCAATAAAAATTGGACAACAAAATTCTTCCCAGAAAAAGACCATTCGGAAAAATCTTGGAGTGATAGAATTCACATTCCATTAGAATTTTTATTAAAAGAATAAAAAAGTAAGTAATAATTTATAATAACCGTATGTTTCTTCAAAACCATTGTCTGACAGACCATCTACATCGTCTGACAAACCATCTACATGGTCTGACAAACCATCTTCGTCGTCTGACAAACCATCTTCGTCGTCTGACAGACCATTTACATCGTCTGACGAACCATCTTCGTGGTCTGACAGACCATCTACATCGTCTGATAGTCCATCTACACCATCCACTTTCCTGCCCCAAACTTGCTCGCCCCAAACTTGTTTCGGGATTGAAGGTCTAACAAATTGTAAAAAAAGAAACCCTCTCATCGCTGAAAGGGTTTGCTATTTAAGAAAGAAAACTAAAATTACATTTTAAAACGTTTTCTGTCGTTTTCTGTCAAATATATTTTTCGCAAACGAATAGATTTCGGTGTAACCTCAACATACTCATCTTTTTGAATGTATTCTAACGCTTCTTCCAATGAAAAAATAATTGGTGGAATAATCCTTGCCTTTTCGTCATTTCCAGACGAACGAACGTTAGATTGTTTCTTCATTTTTGTAACATTGATACTCATATCATCACTTCGCGAGTTTTCACCAATAACCTGACCTTCATAAATTTCGTCATTTGGATTAACGAAAAATTTACCTCTGTCTTGCAATTTATCTATTGAATAAGGAATTGCTTTTCCGTTTTCCATAGAAATTAATGAACCATTATTTCTTCCTGGAATTTCACCTTTGAAAGGTTCGTAACCAATATATCGATGTGACATAATTGCTTCACCAGCAGTTGCAGTAAGCAATTGATTTCTTAAACCAATAATTCCTCGAGACGGAATATTAAATTTAACAATCATACGCTCACCTTTACCTTCCATAGAAAGCATTTCACCTTTTCTGATAGAAACAAATTCTACAGCACGACCTGAAAGATTTTCTGGTAAATCGATAGTTAATTCTTCAATTGGCTCACATTTTTTACCATCAATTTCTTTGATGATAACTTGTGGTTGACCAATTTGTAATTCATATCCTTCTCTTCTCATTGTTTCAATAAGAACAGACAAGTGTAAAACACCACGCCCAAAAACCATAAATTTATCAGCAGAATCAGTTTCGCCTAGTTTCATGGCTAGGTTTTTTTCTAATTCTTTAGTCAATCTATCTCTAATATGTCTAGAAGTAACAAATTTTCCTTCTTTACCAAAGAAAGGAGAGTCATTAATAGTAAACAACATGCTCATTGTAGGCTCATCGATTGCAATCGTTTGCAACGCTTCTGGGTTTTCAAAATCTGCAATAGTATCGCCAATTTCGAAACCTTCAACACCAACAATTGCACAAATATCTCCTGCTATTACTTCTTGTACTTTTTTACGACCAAGACCTTCAAAAGTGTGTAATTCTTTGATTCTTGATTTCATTATTTTACCATCTCTTTTTACTAATGAGATTGGCATTCCTTCTTTTAATACACCTCTTTCAAGACGACCAATTGCGATACGACCTGTAAATGATGAAAAATCTAAAGATGTTATCAACATTTGTGGTGTTCCTTCAGATACTTTTGGTGCAGGAACATTGCTAATTACCATATCTAATAATGGTTCGATATTATCTGTTACATTTTCCCAATGGTCAGACATCCAATTGTTTTTGGCAGAACCATAAACTGTTGGAAAATCAAGTTGCCATTCTTCAGCACCTAATTCAAACATTAAGTCGAAAACTTTTTCGTGGACTTCCTCTGGTGTACAGTTTTCTTTATCTACTTTATTAATTACAACACAAGGCTTTAAACCTAAGTCTATAGCTTTTTGCAAAACAAAACGGGTTTGTGGCATTGGTCCTTCAAAAGCATCTACCAAAAGACAAACACCATCAGCCATGTTCAATACTCTCTCTACTTCACCACCAAAATCGGCGTGACCAGGAGTATCAATAATGTTGATTTTTGTTCCTTTATAAGCTACTGAAACGTTTTTTGAAGTAATAGTAATACCTCTTTCACGTTCCAAGTCATTGTTGTCAAGAATTAGGTCACCAGTATTTTCGTTGTCACGAAAAAGTTGACAGTGATACATAATTTTATCAACCAAAGTAGTTTTTCCGTGATCGACGTGGGCAATAATTGCAATGTTTCTAATAGATTCCATCTGTGAATTTTAATGGGTGCAAAGGTACACTTTATTTTAATATAAAGAATTATTAATTTACACTTTACTATTTGTTAACTTTTAGAATCATTATTTTATAATAAATCAAATAAGTTTGCTAGTATTTTATAGTATTTACTAATATTTTTTTATATTTGATTAATGAAAAATAAATCGAATAAAATAACTTTAATATTTATAGCTTTTTTTATACTATTAGCAATAGGAAGCTATTATTTTTTGAATAAAATTCCTTTTACTTCATATCAAAACTTCTTATATTTTAGTTTTATAAAAGACATTGGTTTTATTATAATATCTGGTATCTTTTTTAAATTTATTTTAAGAAAAAATGATATCAGAAACAATAAGATATTTAAAAAACTCCAAAACACCAATACCGAAATAAAAGAATCAAATGAGCGTTACGATATTGTTGCAAAAGCTACTAGTGACACCATTTGGGACTGGAAAATCAAAGAAGACACTTTAATATGGAATAAAGGCATTCAAGGTATATTTGGATATAATAGCGAAGATGTTGGTAAAACATCAAAATGGTGGTTTGATAGAATTCATCCCGAAGACAGTATAAAAATGTCTATAAAATTATATTCTTTTATTGAACAAAAATCAGAAAAATGGCAAGATGAATACAGATTTAAATGTGCAGATGATACATATAAATATGTCTTAGACAGGGGTTTTTTGGTCAAAGATCAAGAAGGTAATGCAATTAGAATGATTGGAGCTATTCAAGATGTTACTAAACAAAAAGAAGAAGAACAACGATTAAAACTTTTAGAAACTGTAATTACTCAAACAAAAGATGCTGTTATTATCACAGAATCTGAAAAAACAAGTACAGCAATTCCAAAAATAGTATATGTAAATCCTGCTTTTTCTAATATGACTGGATTTGATAATAATGAAGTTATCGGAAAAACTCCCGTTGTTTTTATGGGCAAAAAAACAATAAAAAACGACATTGTAAATCTTTCAAAATCGCTTAAAACAAAAACAGAATTTCAATTTGAAACTCTAAACCATAAAAAAACAGGAGAAGATTATTGGGTAAATATTGTAATGATTCCAATTACTAATCAAGAAGGCGAACATTCTCATTGGATTTCTATTCAAAGAGAAATAACTGAAGAGAAACGACAAGAGAAAGAAAAAGAACAATTAATTCGTGAATTGACTCAAAATAATAAAGATTTAAAACAGTTCTCATATATTACCTCACACAATCTAAGAGCTCCTTTATCAAATCTAACTGGATTATTGAACCTTCTAGAAGATATTCCTGTAGAAAACCCAGAGTTAAAAGAAATTTTAAATGGTTTTACTACTTCAACTCATTTATTGAACGAAACTATCAATGATTTAGTTAAAGTAGTTATCATTAAAGACAACCCATCAATTGACAAAGAAGAAGTTCTCATAAAAGATGTTTTCGAAAATGTTTTCAATCAATTAAGTAACCTGATAAGTCTCTATAAACCAATATTGAAAATTGAACTTGAAAAAGTCACAATTATGAATATTAATAAAGCTTACTTAGAAAGTATTTTATTAAATTTGTTTACCAATGCAATTAAGTATAGATCTCCTAAAAGAACATTACGTGTTTTTGTTTCTTCAATAGAAATTGGAGATGAAATAATTCTAGTCTTCAAAGATAATGGTATAGGAATTGATTTAGAGAGAAATGGCGACAAGATTTTTGGACTTTATCAGCGTTTTCATAATTATCCTGATAGTAAAGGTTTAGGATTATATCTTGTCAAATCACAAGTCGAGTCTATGAACGGAAGAATTGAAGTAGAAAGCGAAGTAGATAAAGGAACAACTTTTACAATAACATTCAAAAAATAAAAAATGCTGGATTTAATATTTTGTGTCGATGATGATCCAATAACACTTATGTTATGCAAAATGGTAATTAAAAAAGCTGGTTTTGCAAATGAAATAATAACTGCACAAAATGGTGAAGAAGCTATCAATTATTTTGACGAATTAAATCTAAACAATTTAGGATCAACTGCAAAAAGATATCCGCAATTGGTTTTTCTAGATTTAAATATGCCAGTAATGGGTGGATGGGAATTTCTAGATCATTATTTAAAAAACAATTATGATACTATATTTAAAGAATGTAAAATCATAGTTCTTTCATCAACAATTGATCCGGAGGATATTCAAAAAGCAAAAACATATCCTATGGTTCTAGATTTTATTTCGAAACCCATTACAAAAGAAATCCTAGAAGAATTAGAATCTGCTTTAAAATAAAAAACTCTCCGATTGGAGAGTTTTTTTTATATATAAATACAATACGAGTATTACAATCTTGCAACGTGTTTTGTCAATTTTGATTTTAAGTTAGAAGCTTTATTATCGTGAATAACATTTTTCTTTGCTAATTTATCAATCATTGAAATAACAGCAGACAACTTAGATGAAGCATCATTTTTATCAGTAGCTAATCTTAATGCTTTTATAGCATTACGAGTAGTTTTATGTTGGTAACGATTTAAAACTCTTCTTTTTTCGTTACTTCTAATTCTTTTTAAAGCGGACTTATGATTTGCCATTTTTTCTTTTCTAGATTATTTTATTATGGTTCAAACTGAACTTTTTGTAGCCCGTAGGGGAATCGAACCCCTCTTACCAGGATGAAAACCTGGCGTCCTAACCGATAGACGAACGGGCCATCTTTTTGATTGCGGTTGCAAAAATACAACTATTTTTTATTTTCGCAATAGGCAATATAAACTTTTTTTACTTTTTTTTAATATGCTTTTGCAAACAGCACTCTACCAATGGATTTACTACCAGAAAAGACACAAATTCCTTCTTTGTTTTTTCTATCTAATGGTATGCAACGAATGGTTGCCTTTGTTAAATCTTTGATTTTCTCTTCTGTTTCTGGTGTTCCATCCCAATGAGCAGCAATAAAACCTGTTTTGTTTTCTAAAACCTCTTTAAATTCTTCAAATGAGTTTACCTCTGTAATATGATTTTCTCTGTATTGAAAAGCTTTGTTAAATAAATCACTTTGTATTTGTTCTAATAAATTATTTATATAAAAAACAACCCCTTCTTTAGAAACAATTTCTTTTGTTAAGGTATCTCGACGTGCAATTTCAAAAGTTCCGTTTTCTAAATCTTTTGGACCAACAGCAATTCGAACAGGAACTCCTTTCAATTCCCATTCAGCAAATTTAAACCCTGGTTTTTGAGTAGTTCTATTATCAAACTTAACAGAAATTTTTAGTTTTTTGAATTGAGCAACCAATTCATTAACAACAACTGAAATTTTTTCTAATTCTTCATCTGTTTTAAAAATAGGCACTATAACTACTTGTATTGGTGCTAAATTTGGAGGCAACACCAACCCATTATCATCTGAATGAGTCATTACTAGTGCTCCCATTAATCTAGTTGAAACACCCCAAGAAGTTCCCCAAACATATTCTTGTTTTCCTTCTTGATTGGCAAATTTTACATCAAAGGCTTTTGCAAAATTTTGTCCTAAAAAATGTGAAGTTCCTGCTTGTAGAGCTTTTCCGTCTTGCATCAAGGCTTCAATACAATAGGTTTCTTCTGCGCCAGCAAAACGTTCTGTTTCTGTTTTTAGTCCTTTAATAACAGGGATTGCCATAAAATTTTCGACAAAATCAGCATAAACGTGCATCATTTTTTCAGATTCTTCTATGGCTTCAGTTTTTGTTGCGTGAGCAGTATGACCTTCTTGCCATAAAAACTCTGCAGTACGCAAAAATAGTCGGGTACGCATTTCCCATCTCACTACATTTGCCCATTGGTTTATCAATAATGGCAAATCTCTATAGGATTGTACCCAACCTTTGTAGGTACTCCAAATTATTGCTTCACTTGTAGGTCTTACAATTAACTCTTCTTCTAGTTTTGCATTAGGATCTACCATTAGTTTTCCTGGTTTATCTGGATCATTTTTCAATCGATAATGTGTCACAATGGCACATTCTTTTGCAAAACCTTCGGCATTTTTCTCTTCGGCTTCAAACATACTCTTTGGAACAAACAAAGGAAAATAAGCATTGCTATGACCAGTTTCTTTAAACATTCTATCCAACTCAGCTTGCATTTTTTCCCAAATAGCATACCCATATGGTTTGATAACCATACAGCCTCTAACTCCTGAGTTTTCTGCTAGATCTGCCTTGACAACTAGCTCGTTATACCATTTTGAATAATCTTCGGATCGTGTTGTAAGGTTCTTGCTCATAATGAATAGTTTGGCACAAATATTGTTTAACTTATTTTAACTAAATAGTTCCGCAAAACTAACTATTTTTGTATTGTCCAACAATAAAAATGCTATTGATATGAAAACTATTTCTTTTTCTGTAAAAAAAACCTCCTTCTATTCCATTTTTGGAATATTGAGTTTGCTTGTAACTTCTTGTGGGTCTTACCAAAGCACTTCGTATTATGATAACGATGGTGTATATGGAACAAATGATAAACAACAAAATACTGCCCAAACAAATCCTCAAAACAACCAGTATAAAGATTATTTTGGCTCGCTTAAAGAAGACGATAAAGATTCTGAAGTTTTTACTGATGTAGAAAATTACAGTTCAAAATATGATGATGTCGATCAGAATCAGACACAAACAAACCCTAATAATTATAATTCTTGGGGAAGCAATCCAACTACTACTGTTGTAGTTTATGATAATTATGGTTGGAATAACTACTGGAACTGGAATATGGGTTGGGGTTGGAATTCTTGGTACGGACCAAGTTGGGGATATAATTCGTGGTATAATCCATATAATTGGAATGGATGGTATGGCAACTCGTGGTATGGAAATTCTTGGTGTGGAAATTCTTGGTATGACAACAATAACTATGGTGGAAATTATTATGGAAATCAACACTATGGCAATGGCAGAAGAGATTCAAATAGATATTATTCTTACAATGGCGGTAGAAGCAATTATTCCAATAATAATGGCATCAGAAGAAGTACAAATGTAGGAACTAGAAATAATAATATAAGATCAGGCAATTCGCCAATTCGCAATTATAATTATACTACACCTAGAAACAATACCATCAGAAATCAATCGTCTCCTATTATTAGAAATAATCAAAGTAGTACACCTAGAACAAATACACCTATTAAAGTGTATACTCCATCTAACAATAATAATAACAACAATAATACACCTAGGTATAACAACAATTCAACTCCTAGAAACAATAACAATAGTAGTTATTCTCCTTCTTCTAGTTCGTCGAGTTCATCTTCTAATTCAAATAGTGGTGGCGGAAATGGTGGTGGAAGAACTTCTGGCGGTGGAAGACGTTAATATAATTATAACTTATAATCACTTTTGCTTTACAAAAAAGTAGCTGCATATGTGATTTTTTGAAAAAAAATGAAAAAATGAAAAAATATTTATCAATACTTATTATTGGATTATCATTGAATGCTGTACATGGTCAAGGAGTGACAGATGCATTGCTATTTGCACAAGACAACTTGAACGGGACAGCTCGTTTTAGCGCTATGAGTGGAGCATTTGGTGCAGTTGGCGGCGATTTTTCATCAATAAATATAAACCCTGCTGGTTCTGCAATTTTTGCCAACAATCAAGTTGGAGTAACTTTGAGTAATTTTAATATCAAAAACAAATCGGATTATTTCGGAACAAAATTCAACGAAAACAATACTGCATTTAGTCTCAATCAAGCTGGAGGGATTTTAGTTTTTAAAGATAGTAACCCAAAAAGCAATTGGAAAAAGTTTTCTTTGGCTGTAGATTATGAAAACACCAATAATTATGATAATGCACAGTTTGCTTTTGGTACAAACCCAAATAATTCGGCAACAAATTATTTTACAAGTGTAGCAAATTCAATTAATGTACCTGTTTCTGTTTTAGAAAATTATTATTATGACGAACTCTCACTTAGAGAGCAAACATCCTATCTTGGTTATCAAGGATATTTAATAAATGTGACTCCAACCAACAATTATATTCCTAATGTAAGTGCAGGCGATTTTTATCAAGAAAATTATATAGAATCGACAGGTAATAATGGCAAAGTAGCATTTAATGCAGCAGCAGAATATAAAGAACGTTTTTATTTTGGTTTAAACCTAAATACCCACTTTACTGATTATAGAAGAATTACTAATTTTTATGAAGAAAACGACAATAATACAACAGATGGTGTAAAAGAATTTTATTTTGATAGAGATTTACATACCTTCGGAAATGGATTTTCTTTTCAGCTTGGTGGAATTGCCAAAATAAACAATTCATTACGTGTTGGGTTGAGCTTTGATTCACCAACTTGGTATACTTTTACTGACGAACTATTGCAAACTGTTTCAAGTACAGGATACAACTACGGAAATCCTCCCAATTCTAGTTTGAGTAATGCTGATCCAGATTCTAATATCTTAATAGTTTACGAACCTTATAGACTAAAAACACCTGGGAAATTTACAGGAAGCTTGGCTTATGTTTTTGGTAAAAAAGGTTTGCTAAGCATTGATTATAGTATAAAAGATTATAGTGCTACCAAATTCAGACCATCAGATTCGTATTTTAGACCTATTAACGAAAGTATGAATACCAACTTAACCACTGCTGACGAATTGAGAATTGGTGGTGAATACAAAATCAAAAAATGGAGTTTGCGTGGTGGTTTTAGAAACGAGCAAAGTCCGTATAAAAATAGTACTACAATCGGAAACTTAACCGGTTTTTCTGGTGGTTTTGGATACAATTTTGGCAATACAAAACTAGATTTATCCTATGCACATTCACAAAGAAAAAGCCAACAAGGTTTTTTTGATCAAGGTTTTACAGATGGTTCGAAAACAAAAAGTGAGTACAATAACTTTAGTATGACTATATTGTTTGAGTTGTAATTTTTAATATACCAATTATGGGTATAAATTAGCCTAAAGATGTGAAATGATATTTATTCAAGATAAAGAAAAAAATCATTGCATAGTTTTTGCTACGGAATTATTTTTTGATGCTATATTGAGAAAAAAGAATTAGCATATTAGACTAATTTATATCCATAATTGGTATTTCTTATTAACAAAAACAAAATCGCCTCATCTCTGAAGCGATTTTTATTTTTATAAAACAATCTAAATTTATATTATCGCTTAATCACACGTAGTGTTTTTACATTATCACCTTGATTAACAATAATATTATAAACTCCTGCAGGAAACTGATTACCAATTTCTGTAGTACCAATCTCT
>JAYTVI010000240.1:0-2952 GCA_043744095.1 Flavobacterium sp. | reverse complement strand
TTCTAGTTTTAACAGCTCATATTTTAGATTTAAAGCTTTTTGTAATGTTTCATTATTAAATCCTTTGTTGAGCAACTGTTTTTCTATTTGCTTCATTTGATCAAGAGCATTTTGACCATTGCCACCTAAACCTTTTTCGTTTAATTCTTTTTGGAGTGCATCACGAAGTTGTTGTTGGTCTTTATAAATTTCCATAATTGCTTTTGCATCACCTTCACCATCTTGACCGTTTTCTCCATTTTCTCCTTTAGAATCTCCAGAACCTGACTTACCGTCTTTACCTGATTTTCCTTTATCTCCGTGTCCGGGTTTTTCTCCTTCACCTGGCTTTTTGGGTTTCATACCTTCTTTCATTTTCTCTCCCAAACCTTCTTGCTTTTTTATTATATCTGGAAGTTGCATTCCTGAACCTTCACCTGGTTTTGGTTTGCCTTTACCTT
Organism: Flavobacterium sp.; assembly: GCA_043744095.1. Classification (GTDB taxonomy): domain Bacteria; phylum Bacteroidota; class Bacteroidia; order Flavobacteriales; family Flavobacteriaceae; genus Flavobacterium. The sequence goes on along the minus strand of JAYTVI010000240.1, from coordinate 2,512 downwards.
TTCCCATTCCTGACATTTGCATTTGCATATTGTTGAGAATATCACTTAAGAAATCAGCAAGTTTATTGGCAGATGAAATAGTATATTGTTGATGAGATAATCCTTTTGGTAACTGAGCTTCGACCAGACTTTCAATTGCTTTATCAATGTTGTAGTGTACGTTTCCAATTTCTTTAGTGACATCTTCAGCAATTTTTGGGTTTCGCAGTGACATTGCAAATAGACTATCGTCTACATGAGTAAATTGTTGTTTTAAATCTTGTTGAATTTTTAGGTTTTTATTAAATGATGGCGAACCTCTTTTGAGACCTTTAAATTCTCCCATAATGTTTTCTTGAGAAAAAGAAAATGCTAACAAGTTGTCAAGAATTTGTCGCAACATAGCAACATCTTCCTCGAGTTGTTCCATTTCTCCACCTTCCATACTTTCGCCCATTTTTTGGGACATTTCTTTCATTTTCTTAGCAGCACTTTTTTGTTTGGGTTTAGCACTTTCTTTTTTGTCTTTTTGCAATTCTTCTGAAGCCTTTTTTAAATCTTCATCAATACTTTTTTCTTTTTCGGTATCTTTCGGAATATCTAAAGGCGATTTTAATTCTTTGTTTTCCTTGTCTAATTCTTTTAGGTCTTCTTGAATTTTATCAAACTCTTTGTTTATTTCGTCTTGTTTGTCAGTTTTATTTTCTTTGTCATTGTCAGCAAGTTTTTCTTGCATTTCTGAAAGTTTATCCAATTTATCTGCTAGTTGTTCTGCTTTCTTTTCTACATAATATTTTTTGGTAAGTTCTACCAATTGTTCCAAATTCTTAATTTGGTTTTTGCTGTTTTGTTTAAAGTTCTCCATTTTTTCTTGAAGCTCTTCTTTCTTTATTTTGTCATTTAATTCCTTAAGTTCATCTAGTAGTTTTTGATTTTTCTCTAAATCTTTTTCTGCTTTTTCTAAACGTTTTTGCAACTCTTCTTTGAACTCGTCTTTTTTATCTGTTTTAAATTTATCTAGATTATCTTCCATTTTTTTAGAAAACTCTTTCATTAATTCGTCTTGTTGTTTTTGACGTTGAATAAAATCATTTATCTTTTGTTGGTCTTTAAACTCTAGGCTTTCTTTTTCTTTTCCAGATTTTTGAATTTTCTCAATTTCTGAGATTTGTTTGTCTTGGTTTTTTAATGATTTTTCAAGACTATTGATGTTGTCATTTTGTTGTTGTAATACTTGATCTTCTTTTTCTACATCTGTCGCAATTCGGTTTGAAAAAACAGAAGACTTAGTACTTTTGTAATTATGAATAGCATCATTATCGAAAACCTCAAAATAATATTCATACGAAACTCCTTGTTCTACAGGAAGGGTACTTGGGAAAGAGAACACAAATTGATCAAAAACATCTGTTTTTACTTTTATTGTTCCACGTTTAGCGGTTTGTGGTTTGTCTTTTTCATAATAAACAACTTGAAGTCTAGATAGTCCATAATCGTCTCCTATTTGTCCTAAAACATAGTTTTTATCAACTTTTAAACTATCCGGAGCATTATTTACATTTATAGTAGGAAACTGGTCTTTGATAACAGAAATTTGATAATTTAGTTTTTCGTAATTCTTAACTTTATCATTTGAAGTACGAATTTGATATTCGGTATTTTGCAAAATTATCTTAGCTAATGTAAAAGCATTTTCGTTTTTTGCAAAAGGATAAGTGATGGCGGCATTAGTCCAATCAACATTTTGTGTAGCTAGTGTATTCATTTTCCAAGTTACTTGAGTACCTTCGGGAATAATTGCATTACCAGTTCCTTTGACAATCTCTGATTTCTTATTGAGATATGAAGGAAAATTCAATTGCATTTCAAAATTAGCAATTGATGGTACGGTGATAACTTTCAATTCCATTTCTGATGACGAAACTTCATTGGCTTCAACGTGAAATTCAACATCGCTACTTGGTTTTTCTATCTTGAATTGAAATTCTCCTGGCTTAGTGCATTCCATAAAATAACTTTCATCATTTATGAAAATCATTGCATTTTCAGGAATTACTTTTCCATCGGTTTTTACTTTAAGTATAAAATCTTTGTTTTGTTCGGTTTGCAATTCTTTGTTTAAAACTACAAACTGAAAAGGTGCTGGAGGCAAAAACTGCTCTTTGAAGTGCACTACTCTATTCAAACTTTGCGATATAACATTGCTGTTTCCAGTCAAATAAAAGAAAGCAAAAAACAACATAGGCAACAAAGCCAATGGCAAATATTTTTTGTTTGCATTAAAGTTTATGGCATTGCTAAAAGGAATTGGTTGCAACGAATCTGCTTTTTGTTCGATAGACGCAAGCAATAATTCTGATTTGTTTTGATGAGAATCAACATCAGAAAGTTGTAGAAAGTTGATTAGCTTATCGCTTACTTCGGTAAAATGATTCCCGATAATGGTAGAAACCTCTTTATAATTAATTCCTTTTTGGAGTTTGAACAATTTGAAAATAGGAAACAAAATAAATCGAAACAACAAAAAACCTTC
>JAYTVI010000239.1:0-9970 GCA_043744095.1 Flavobacterium sp. | reverse complement strand
AAATTACAAACATAAAAGAATTTGAAAAAACAGCTTTTGAAGGAACAACTTTATATCCTGATGTTGCCCAAAATTGTATGTCGGTTTCGTTTTCACACATTTTTGCTGGCGGCTATTCGTCTGGATATTACAGTTATAAATGGGCAGAAGTTTTAGATGCAGATGCATTCGCTTATTTTCAAGAAAAAGGAATTTTTAATAAAGAAGTTGCAACAAAATTCAAAGAAAATGTACTTTCTAAAGGCGGAACCGAATTGCCAATGGAATTGTACAAACGTTTTCGTGGTCAAGAACCTAATGCTGATTCTTTGTTGAAAAGAGCTGGGTTGATATAAAATTTAGATATGACTTTAGATACTTTTCTACTAGAAAATAAAACTAAATTAAAACTAACTAAAAAATTATTTGTTAGAGATTTAGATGAAGTTGAAAAAAACACTTTTGTTGCTTATGTTGATGGTGGCAAAGAAAGTTACGATGTTCAAATTGTTTTTGATAGTAAAAAAAACATTATAAGTAATCAATGTGATTGCGAAAAAGGTGGAATTTGCCTACACATAATTGCTTTGGCAGATTTTATAAATACAAATAGAGTTGAAAAAACTACAGTAAAAAAATCGATAAAACGTAAACTTTCAGAAACAGACCAGCTATTAGAAACATTAGATAATGATAGTTTAAGACTATGGATTTCGGAAACATTAAATAAAAATAAAGAAGTTGCATTTTTATTTAAAAACGCTTTTGCAACAAAAAATGTAACATTTGACAAAGAATTTGTAAAAACAACAATTAAAGAATGTATGTTTTCTGTAATTGGTAAAAGGCGAACAATTGAAACAAATGAAGTAAAAAAAATTGTTGATGCACTTACTGTTTCATTAAAACCAATTCTAGATCATATTTATGTTGCTCCTATTACAAGTTCAAAATATAAATTGGTTTCAATTATTGCTGATTTGTTAGAAGAAATAAATTATGACTATTATATTTCGAGTGTAAAAATAACTCGTATGATTGAGTCTATATTTGAAAATTTATTAAAATCTCATTTTAATATTAAAGATTTTGAAGTTTGGAAAGAATGTACTTTTTTTTATTTCTCGTTACTTTTCCAGGAAAAAATTAAAGTGACCGATTTTAATTTTTGCGAAAAAATTTATGCTTTTTCTGAATCTAATAATGTGCATAGAAAAATAATTGCCAACTTTATAGAAAATAACATTAATGATATTTATACCAAAACACAAGTAGAATTTTTCACATTCAATACCGATTTTGAAAGATTCTTTTTTAAAGTTTATGTCGAAAATGATTTATTTCAAAATAATTATTCAAAGTTTAGACCTAGAAGGTATCAAAATGATCATAACCTAGTATTGATTAAAGAATTAGTTAAAATAAATAAGTTAGAACTTGTTGAAAAATATTGTAATGAGCAAATAAATGGAAATGTAAATGGAAAATACGATATGCCGTATGTTGAAATTTTAGTAGATATATTTAAAAAAACAAATGAAAATAAGAAGTTAGCCAACCTACTCGCCATTTATGGAAAATACATTTTTGAAATTGAAAGTTATCTATTTATAAAAGAAAATATACCAATAGACCAATTTAAAAAATACCACAATGTAGTACAAGTAAATGCTAGAAATAGTTATCAAGCTGGAAATGTACAAGCTTTTATATTCTACTACGAAGTAAAAAAATTAAACGGAAAAAGTAATGACATAATTGAGATGCTCCGTAATTGTAGACATTTTTATTTTATAGAAAAATATAAAGAAATTGCCATAAAAATTGACGAAATAAAGTTTATTCAAATAGTTTTAAACGCAACACTTCATTATAACGAAAGTTCTGAAAAAATTGAATCAGTTGCCAATTTTATTTGCAATTCAATAAATAATGATAAACTAAAGTTTTATCTAAAGAACATTCCAAGTTATTCAAGAAATAAAATTTATTATCTAATAGAAAAAAATATTAAAATATAAGACTCTGTCAAAGTTTTTAACTTTGACAGAGATAAAAAAACTAAACCTTCAAAAACTCCCTAAAATTTTCCTTATCCAAAACCAAAAAACTAGGATTATAAGCATCTATAAATGTTTTTGGTAATTTTCCTTTTTTACGATTTGCCCATTTAAATTCAAATGCATTCATATCATCGGCATTGGTTTCGATATAATCAACTTCTTGTTGTGTTGTTGTCCGCCAAAAATAAGGTTTTGCAACACTTTGCGAATATGATAACATTTTCATTCTTTCAGAAACTAGAAAATTTTCCCATAACGCACCTTTATCTTGACGTAAATTCAGTGAATTGAAATTTCCAATTACCATATTCCGAACACCATTATCATAAAAATAGATTTTTTTGTTGGCTTTAATCTCGTTTCGAATATTTTTTGAAAAACTATTCAATCTAAAAATCACAAAACTTTTTTCTAACAAATCGATGTAATTATTCACGGTATTTTTATCAACACCAACCAATTGCGCAATTTCGTTGTAACTCACTTCGCTTCCAACTTGCAACGCCAATGCTTGTAAAATTTTTTCTAAAACATTCGATTTTCTTATGCCTGCCAAAGCCAAAATATCTTTGTATAAATAACTTGAAGCTAAGTTTTTAAGAATTTCATATTCGTTTCCAAAATTGTTAATCACATCAGGATACATTCCGTAAAGCAATCGCAATTCGAGTTGTTGTTGGGCTTTCATAAAACCAACATTTTTCTCAAACTCGTTCCAAGAAACAGGAAACATCTGGAACTCAAATTTTCTTCCAGTCAATGGTTCTTGCGTTGCATTATTAATATCAAAAGCAGACGAACCAGAAACGATAACTTGCACATCTTTTATTTGATCTGCCATAATTTTTAACTTCAAACCAATATTTGGAATGCGTTGCACTTCGTCAATAAAAACATATTTATAATTCCCGATGATACTTTTTAGGTTTTCAGTATTGGCATTCGATAAAGTTTCTACTACCGTATTATCATCGCCATCAAGAAATAAATAATCGCTTTTATCCAAAATAGCATTTATCAAGGTTGTTTTACCGACTTGACGTGGACCAATGAGCACAATGACTTTGCCTTTGTGAAGCTTTTCTTTTAAATTTGATGTTAAATCTCTAATTATCATTAGTATAATTTTTTACAAATGTATACAACTATTTTCTATTCACCAAATATATATATTATTCGGTGATTTTATTCACCAATTTAATATTATTTTTAGTGTTTGTATTCACCAATATTGCTATTTATTGGTCACAAATAGAGTTAAAACTATGCACTTTAGTGCATCTCGCTTTAGCTTCTAAAAACTTTTTGCCACAGATTTACGGATTAAAATGATTTTAAAATCTGTGAATCTGTGGCAAATTTCACTGATTTTCCGTAATCCAGCCTCGCAGACTTTTAGTCTGCCAAACCAAATCTATGGACTTCCATTCCATAGTGGTTTAATTTTAAATTTATTAATTTTAAAAAAAACTTTCATTTTTTATTGAAAGTTTAAAAACATTTATTTACATTTGTACTATGGAATTCAGAGAAGCAAAAAATAAATTCGTTCAAACTTGGGGTGCATTGGGAAGTCAATGGGGAATTAACAAAACTATGGCACAAATTCACGCTTTGTTAATGGTTTCTAACGATACCATTTCTATGGAGGATATAATGGAAGAATTGCAAATTTCTCGAGGAAATGCGAGTATGAATTTACGTGCCTTGATGGATTGGGGAATTGTTTACAAAGAATATAAAGCTGGCGAAAGAAGAGAATTTTTTACAGCCGAGAAAGATTTAGACGAACTAGCAGTAAAAATCGCAAAAGAAAGAAGCAAACGTGAAATAAAACCCGCGTTAAAAGTATTAAAAGAAGTTTCCTCAATTGAAAGAGATAATTCTGATGAGGCAAATCAATTTATTGATCAAACCAAAAAGTTGTATGATTTTGTTTTAAAAGCAGATAATATGCTAGAAAAAGCAACCGAATTTAAAGACAATTGGTTGGGAAGATTAGTAATAAAAATAATGAAATAATATTAAAAAAAATTTAACAGTAACTTTCAATATTTTCTGAAAGTTTAATAATGCTATTTATGAGTTTCCTAACCGCAGAATGGAATGATTTAGCTCTAATTAACTACGAAATCAATCCTAAAAAATTAGAAAAATACGTACCGAAAGGTACCGAATTAGATTTATGGAACAACAAATGCTACATCAGTTTAATAGGATTTATGTTTGAAAACGTAAAAGTTTTAGGAATAAAAATTCCGTTTCACATTAATTTTGAAGAAGTTAATTTACGTTTTTATGTAAAAAGATTTGAAGACGGAGAATGGAAACGAGGTGTAGTTTTTATAAAAGAAATTGTTCCCAAATACGCCATTACTTTTGTAGCAAACACATTATATAAAGAACATTATCAAACCTTAAAAATGCGTCATTCAAGATCTGAAAATGAAGCATCAAAAACATTTAAATACGAATGGATAAAAGATTCAAAATGGAATTCTATTACAATGAAAACCGATAAAAAGGCAATTTCGATTGAACTAAATTCTGAAGCCGAATTCATTACAGAACATTATTTTGGTTACACAAAATTCAACGAAAATAAAACTATCGAATATGAAGTTACACATCCAAGATGGGAACAATTAGCAGTAATTGATACAAAAATTGATGTTGATTTTAAAAGTATATATGGAAATGATTTTGAATTTTTACAACACTTAAAACCAGCTTCAACATTTTTAGCATTAGGCTCTAAAATTACAATTGAAAGTAAAAAAACTATAAAATGAAAACGCTAAAAAATCAAACCTTGTTATACGACGAAGATTGTCCGCTTTGCAGAGTGTATACTTCTGGGTTTATAAAAACAGGAATGCTAGACCAAAATGGCAAAAAAACCTACTGTCAATTGTCCGAAGAAGAACAAAATTTTATAGATGTAAAACGAGCATCCAACGAAATTGCATTGGTTGACAACAAAAGTAAAACAGTTATTTACGGCATTGATAGTTTGCTTAAAGTACTAGGATTTTCATTTCCTTGGATAGAAAAAATTGGAAATCTAAAACCCATAAAATACTTTTTGAAAAAATTATACTCATTTATTTCATACAATCGAAAAGTAATAATTCCGAGTAAAATAAATAAAGAAATCAAACTGCAATGTGTTCCAAATTTTAATATTAAATATCGAATTTTATATATTTTATTTGCAAGCATAATAACAACTTTGGTTTTATATAAATTTTCAAACTTGGTTAGCATTTTACCAAAATCAACTGTTGTTAGAGAATTAATCCTTGCTTTAGGACAAATAGTTTTTCAAAGTTTATTTCTTATAAAATTTGAAAAAAATGTACTATTAAATTACGTTGGAAACTTGATGACCGTTTCATTAATGGGTTCATTATTATTGATGCCAATTTTAATTTTAAATTCAATTTTTAATATTTCAGAAATTATAACATTAGCTTGGTTTGTAATAACAGTTTTACTAATGTTATTAGAGCATTCAAGAAGAATCAAATTGTTAGAATTACCATTTTATTTATCTATAACTTGGATAATTTATAGAATACTTGCGTTACTAATCATCTTAAATTTGAACTAATGAAAAAACTTATAATTGCAGCTGGAACAGGATTTTTAGGTCAAGTTTTAGTAGAACACTTTATAAATAAATTTGATGAAATAGTAATTTTAACTCGTGGAAAATCTAAAATATCTGACGAAATAAAATATGTAAATTGGGATGCAAAAACATTTTCTGGTTGGGAAAATGAATTAGAAAACGCAACTGTTTTAATAAATATGGCAGGAAAATCTGTAGATTGCCGTTATACCGAATCCAATAAAAAAGAAATTTATAATTCCAGAATTGATAGCACAAAAATACTTAATGAAGCTGTTTTAAATTGTAAAAATCCACCTAAACATTGGCTAAATTCGTCAACATCTACAATTTATAGATTTTCATTATACAAACAAATGGATGAAATTGATGGCGAAATTGGCGATGACTTTTCTATGAATATTGCTAAAAGTTGGGAGAAATCTTTTTTTGAAACCGTAACTCCAAAAACTTTAAAAACTGCTTTAAGAACTTCTATAGTTTTGGGTAAAAATGGTGGTGCATTTATTCCAATTAAACGATTAACACAGTTTGGACTTGGCGGAAAACAAGGAAACGGAAATCAATTTATAAGTTGGATTCACGAAAAAGATTTTGCTAGAGCAGTAGAATTTATAGTCGAAAAAGAACTAATTGGAGTTGTAAATTTAATTTCACCAAAACCCATTTCAAATGCTGACTTTATGAAAAAATTGCGCTACGAAATGAAAATTCCGTTTGGACTTGCAACACCAGAATTTATATTAAAAATTGGAGCTAAAATAATTGGTACAGAAACAGAATTGGTTTTGAAAAGCAGAAATGTAATTCCGAAAAGACTACTAGAAAACGGATTTATATATGAATATGATACCTTAGAAAAGGCATTTAAAAAGTTAGTAAACCAATGACAACAATAAACATAATAACAAAAATTAACGCTCCAAAAAAAGTAGTTTTTGATTTATCAAGAAACATTGATGTGCATCAAAATTCAGCAAGTAAAACTAACGAAAAGGCAATTGATGGCGTAACTTCTGGTTTGATAAATATTAATGAAACAGTCACTTGGCGTGGTAGGCATTTTGGATTTTATTTAACTCACAAAAGTCGAATAACGGCAATGGACTTGTATGATTATTTTGTAGATGAAATGGAAGAAGGAAAATTCGAATCGTTCAAACACGAACATTCATTTGTAGAAAAAGATGGAAAAACGGTAATGATTGACAACCTAAATTACGAAACTCCTTTTGGTGTTTTTGGAAAGTTTTTCGACAAAATTATACTCAAAAAACATTTGATAAATTTTATGGTAGAACGAAATAAAGTTTTGAAAAATTTAGCCGAAAATAATTACTAATACCCACCAAATAATAGGAATACTTTCTACCCAAAAAGAAGTATAATATTTATTTCTCCCCGTTTTTGAAAAAAGAATAAAACCTACAGTTAAAAGACTAATAGGAAGAATAATTAAAGACGAATTTACTTTAAAAAATTCAAGAACAATAAACGGTATAACTAATATTATTCCAATTAACTTTGCTTTTTTTATTCCGAATCGTTGAGGTAAAGTATTCATAGAGGTGTCATCAGTAGTACTATCTAAAATCTCAAATGGAATTAATAAACTAATAATTATTAATATACGTTGGATTAAATCTATTCCAAAATTGTTTTGAAATAATTTTTCAGTTTGTAAGGGTATATATGTAGTTATAAAAGTAATGACAAGACTTACCCAAAATATCTTTAACCATCCGTATTTTCTAATAAAAGGATAAAATAATACAAATAAACCAGCATACAATATTGGTTTTTGAATCATAAATTCCAACTTTAAAAATGAAATCAAAAATCCTATAAATGACAAAACACTAATTAGCAAGATTCCTAAATGGTTTCTTAAATAATAGATCCATTTTTTATGAACTTCATAATATTTCAAAAAATTATATCCCAATACTGTACCAAAAAAAACACAAGTGGAATAGTTATTTAATCCAATTAAATGATTTGATAAAATTGTTATTTGAACCAAACAAATTACCGCTATTCCAACATGAATTGAAGAATTTATATAAAAATAGAATGGTTTTATTAGAAATCGCATTTTGTAAAATTAATCAAACTGTTAATAAGATGCTGTTTTGGTTCAAAAATTCTCAAAAATCAATTGCATAAACCCTATTTTCTTTGAGAATAATCCATAAATTTGTGCTTCAAAAAAAACACAACCACTTTATTAAAATATGAAAACAGATGCTTTTGCTCTAAGACACATTGGGCCACGTGAAAACGATCTTCAACATATGTTCAAAACAATAGGAGTAGAGTCAATAGATCAATTGATTTATGAAACACTACCTGACGATATTCGATTAAAAAAAGATTTAGAATTGGATCCAGCAATGACCGAGTATGAATTTGCAAAGCATATTTTAGCATTAGGCAACAAAAATAAAGTTTTTCAAACCTATATTGGTTTAGGTTACAATCAAGCTATAATTCCAGCTGTAATTCAAAGAAATGTTTTTGAAAATCCAGGTTGGTATACAGCATACACACCATATCAAGCCGAAATTGCTCAAGGTCGACTAGAAGCAATTTTGAATTTTCAAACCATGGTAATAGAATTAACAGGGATGGAAATTGCTAATGCTTCACTACTTGATGAAAGTACTGCAGCTGCAGAAGCAATGGCTCTATTATATGATGTTAGAACACGTGATCAAAAGAAAATAAATGTAAATAAATTTTTTGTTTCAGAAGAAATTTTGCCACAAACATTATCTGTTTTGCAAACACGTTCAACTCCAATTGGTGTAGAATTGGTTGTCGGAAATCACGAAGAATTTGATTTTTCTTCAGAATTTTTTGGAGCTATTCTACAATATCCAGGCAAATTTGGTCAAGTAAACGATTATACTGGATTTATTGCAAAAGCTAAAACAAAAGAAATTAAAGTTGCCGTTGCTGCAGATATTTTGAGTTTGGTAAAACTTACTTCTCCGGGAGAAATGGGTGCTGATGTAGTTTTAGGTACAACACAACGTTTCGGAATTCCGTTAGGTTATGGTGGTCCACATGCTGCTTATTTTGCAACCAAAGAGGAGTACAAACGCAGTATGCCAGGAAGAATTATTGGTGTGACGGTTGATACAAATGGAAACCGAGCTTTGCGTATGGCATTGCAAACAAGAGAACAGCATATTAAGAGAGATAAAGCTACTTCAAATATTTGTACCGCTCAAGTTTTATTATCTGTAATGGCTGGAATGTATGCTGTTTATCACGGACCAAAAGGGTTGCAATATATTGCAGACAAAGTGCATTCGTCTGCAGTAACATTGGCAAATGAATTAGAAAAATTAGGATTGTATCAAACCAATACTTCCTATTTTGATACTATTGTTTTAAAAGCAAATGTTGCAAAAGTAAAAACAATAGCAGAGCAAAAGCAAGTGAATTTTTATTATGTAAATGAAAATACAATTTCAATTTCTATAAACGAAACTACATCTATTTCAGATTTAAATCTAATAGTTTCAATTTTTGCTCAAGCTCTTAATAAAGAATTCAAATCATTTTCTGAATTAATTTCAGGAAATCAAATTCTAAATAATTTAGTTAGAAAATCAACTTTCTTACAGCACGATGTTTTTAATAAATACCATTCTGAAAGTGCGATGATGCGTTACATTAAGATGCTAGAACGAAAAGATTTGGCACTAAATCATTCTATGATTTCATTAGGATCTTGTACGATGAAACTAAATGCAGCTTCAGAAATGCTACCATTAAGTATGGCACAATGGAATAATATTCATCCTTTTGCTCCACTTAATCAAGCACAAGGTTATCAAGAAATGTTGCAAAAATTAGAACAACAATTAAATGTTATTACAGGTTTTGCAGGTACAACTTTGCAGCCAAATTCTGGAGCTCAAGGCGAATATGCAGGTCTTATGGTCATTCGTGCTTATCACCAATCTCGAGGAGATTTTCATAGAAATATTGCGTTAATTCCTTCTTCTGCACACGGAACAAATCCTGCTTCTGCTGCAATGGCTGGTATGCAAGTTGTGGTTACGAAAACTTTAGAAAACGGGAATATTGATGTAGATGATTTACGCGAAAAAGCAATTCTTCATAAAGACAATCTATCTTGTTTGATGGTTACTTATCCATCAACACATGGGGTTTTTGAAGCTGCTATTATTGAAATCACAAAATTAATTCATGATAACGGCGGTCAAGTATACATGGATGGTGCTAATATGAATGCACAAGTAGGATTGACAAATCCTGC
>JAYTVI010000238.1:0-9985 GCA_043744095.1 Flavobacterium sp. | reverse complement strand
CAAGAAGTCTATCGGCAAGCGTACTTTTTCCGTGATCAATGTGAGCAATAATGCAAAAATTTCGTATATTTTTCATTCTCTTTTTATGTCAATTTTTTTTTGGCGTGCCGGCAAAAAAAGCCGTCGGGCTATTCGCTATATCTTTTGTTCCGCTATCACTTCACAAAAGGATGCCGCTTCTATCCCTCATGCAATTAATCTGCAAATATAGTTTAAATTCGACAGTTTCAAATAGCCATTCTGCCTCTTTGTTCTTTTATCATTTTTCTATTCTCTCAAAACAGTTATCTTTGCAAAAAAAATACTTTGATAAAAATTGGCAACATTGAATTACCTGATTTTCCTTTGCTTCTTGCGCCAATGGAAGATGTAAGTGATCCGCCATTTCGTCGATTGTGTAAACTACACGGTGCAGATTTGATGTTTTCTGAATTTATTTCTTCAGAAGGTTTGATTCGTGATGCTATAAAAAGCCGTCAAAAGTTAGATATTTTTGATTATGAAAGACCAGTTGGAATTCAGATTTTTGGAGGAGACGAAGATGCTATGGCGATGTCATCTAAAATTGTGTCAACGGTAAATCCAGATTTAATTGATATAAATTTTGGTTGTCCTGTAAAAAAAGTAGTTTGTAAAGGTGCTGGTGCAGCAGTTTTGAAAGATGTAGATTTGATGGTACGATTGACAAAAGCTGTAATAAGAAGTACCAATTTACCGGTAACCGTAAAAACACGTTTGGGTTGGGATGAAAACTCTATAAACATTGATGAGGTAGCAGAACGATTGCAAGATATTGGTGTTCAAGCCTTATCTATTCATGGAAGAACACGCGCACAATTGTATAAAGGTGAAGCAGATTGGTCTCATATTGCCCGTGTAAAAAACAACCCGAGAATAACAATGCCTATTTTTGGAAATGGTGATATCGATTCGGTTCAAAAAGCATTAGAATATAAAAACCGATATGGTATAGACGGTATAATGATTGGTCGTGCAGCCATTGGATATCCTTGGATTTTTAACGAAATCAAACATTATTTTAATACAGGAGAACTTTTGCCAAAACCAAAAATAGAGGATAGAGTAGTAGCAGCAAGAAACCATTTGCAATGGGCAATGGATTGGAAAGGACAACACTTAGGGATTCTTGAAACTAGAAGACATTATACCAACTATTTCAAAGGACTACCCAACTTTAAGGAATACAGAACAAAAATGGTTTCTAGCGAAGATCCTGAATTTATTTTTCAAACTTTTGATGCAGTTTTAGAAAAATTTAACGACATAGAGATGGTTTAAATTAGGACAACAATTTCTTACTCACTCGACTACTAGCAATCCAAGATGCTACAAACCCTAGTAAAATTATTGTAACTAGAACAAGTAAAACATTTTGAATCGTAAAAACAACAGGATAAGCCAATGTAGGTGTTATCAAAATCAGTTGAAATTGTTGTTGAATCAAAACTATAATAATCCCCAAAATAAGACCTATAATACCTCCGATACTACTTAATAAAGATCCTTGCAATAAAAATATTCTTTTCAAATCTTTTATTTCTGTTCCTAAATTATACAGCGTTTTGAGGTTGTTTTTTTTATCCAATATCATCATAATCAAGGCGCCAATCAAGTTAAAAAGGGCAATAATTATAACCAAAGTAAAAATTAAATAAACCGCAATATTTTCAGTATTGAGCATTTTATACAAACTATCATTTAGTTGTGCTCTATTTCTTACAGTAACTTTATCTTTTAAAATATTTTGCAACTGATTGATAATAATACTCTCATTTTCAGATTTGTCTGTTTTTAATTCCAAAGCAGTAATTTGGTTGGGTTTAAATTCTAATAAACTTTGAGTCATTGTCAAATCTGCAAAAACATATTTACTATCTAAATCTTCACTTATAGCATAAATCCCAATAGGATTTAATTTTGCTTTATTAAATGCTTGTTCAGGAACTTCTATAACGCCTTTTCCTGGTTTTGGCACAAAAACTTCAAACGGATTTTGATAATCAAACAATCCCAACGACAATTTCTGACTAATGCCATACCCAATAACAACCTGAGAAGTATTTGGTTGTAGCCATTCGCCTTGAAAGAGAGATTTTTTTATTGGATTTACAATACTAAAAAGTGAATCAACACCTTTTAAATAGGTTACTTCTTCTTTACCATCAAATAAAAACAAAACCCTTTCTTCTATTACTTTACTTGTTGCAACTATTCCTTTTATTTTTTTTATGTCACGTTCTTGCTCTTCAGTAATCAAATACGATTTACCAAGCGTACTAGTTACTTTCAAATCAGGATCAAAATTATTGCTAAAAGAAAGACTAAAATCTTTGAGTCCCGAAAAAACTGACAAAACCACAAACAAAGCCATAGCGCCAACAATAATTCCTAGAGAAGCAATGCCGTTAATAATGTTTATAGCATTATTCTTACTTGCACTTCTCAAATATCGTTTTGCTATGTAAAATGGAAAATTCAAATTACGATTTTCTACGACGTTCTAAAAGATCACGATTTTCAATAGGATTCTCTTTCGTAGCAAGCGCATTATCAATTTTCTCAATATAGTCTAGAGAATCATCAATAAAAAAAGTCAAGTTAGGAACTTTACGCAATTGCAAACGAACTCTTTGAGATAAATCATGTTTAATTAACGAAGTGTTCGATTTTATTCCAGCCAAAGTCTCTACGGCTTTTTCTTGAGGAAAAATACTTAAATAAACTGTCGCCACAGACAAATCGGTTGTTACCATTACTTTCGATACAGAAATTATCAAATTAGAAATCCCGTTTTTACGTACTTCACCTTGTAATATGTCTACTAAATCTTTTTGTATAACACCACCTATTTTTTTCTGTCTATTTGTTTCCATCGTACAAAAATACAATTTTTAACCTATAAAATTTTTATCTTTACAAAATATTAGAAGCAAAACAACAGTGATTTATTTACAATCCCTTTTCCTGCTTTTCGTTTCAATCTGTCATTGCAAGCTTGCGATACAAGCTCACAACGACAGGATTTACACTGCAATCAGGGCTAAAAGAGCAATCACAGGAATATTTATAAACTTTGTAAAATCCAAATGAAAAAAATAGAACATATCGGAATTGCAGTAAAAAACCTAGAAGATTCAAACCAAATTTTCGAAAAACTTTTTGGCAAACCAGCCTACAAACAAGAAGAAGTAGCAAGCGAAGGAGTCAAAACATCCTTTTTCATGAACGGTCCTAACAAGATAGAATTGCTCGAAGCTACAAATGCAGAAAGTCCAATAGCTAAATTTCTAGAAAAAAAAGGAGAAGGCATACACCACATCGCTTTTGATGTTGAAGATATCGTCTCAGAAATAGCTCGATTAAAAACGCAAGGATTCGTTATTATTAATGAAACACCAAAAAAAGGAGCTGATAATAAACTAGTTGCTTTTCTGCATCCCAAAACAACAAACGGTGTTTTGATAGAATTATGTCAAGAAATAAAATAATTTCTTTATAAAAATAAAAAAAAACAAAAAATCAGTTTTAAAAGATTTGCAACCAAACAAAAATAGTAGTAATATTGCAACCTCAATAAAGGTCCTATAGCTCATTCGGTTAGAGCAACTGACTCATAATCAGTAGGTGCTTGGTTCGATTCCAAGTGGGACCACAAGAAAGGCTTTCGTTTTGAAAGCCTTTTTTTAAATAATTTCTTATGTATTTTAAAACTAAAAGCTTATGTTTTACGTTAATATAACAAACGATATTATTATTTTTAAAATAAAATAGTATTTTTGCGTTTAGTACACAGATAAATTAACATTCAAAAAATTTTGATAGATAGAAATTTTATTTACTTTTACACCCTATGAAAATTGTCCCAATTAGAATTTTGTGTGTTTTGATGGTGTTTTTTGTTACTGATGCAGCTCTAGCTTCAGGGCCAAGTTCGCCACCACCACCAACTCCGCCACCAGGACTGCCTATAGATGGTGGTGTTATGTTATTAGTAATAATGGCAGTATTTTTCGGGTTATATAAAGTATATCAATTAAAATTAAATAATAAAACTCCGACGTAAATCGGAGTTTTTCATTTTATATAAGTTCATTTTTTATTTTTGAGTGTATAATTTACTTACGTATTTTCCTATAACATCAAATTCTAAGTTGACAATAGTGCCAATCTCAAAAGAATTAAAATTGGTATTTTCGTATGTGTAAGGAATAATAGCAACACTAAATTCGTTTTTCAAAGAATTTACAACAGTAAGACTCACACCGTTTATGGTAATAGAACCTTTTTCTATTGTAATATTGTTTAAATCACTATTATATTCAAAAATAAAGTACCAACTTCCATTTGCATTTTCTATTTGTTTGCAAACCCCAACTTGATCGACATGACCTTGTACAATATGACCATCTAATCTATCTCCAAGTCTCATAGCACGTTCTAAATTTATGGTCTGACCAACATTCCATTTTCCAATATTAGTTTTTTCAATAGATTCTCGAATTGCAGTAACGGTATATCGATTTTCGTTTTTAGCAACAACTGTTAAACAAACGCCGTTATGAGCTACACTTTGGTCAATTTTAAGTTCGTTTGTTATTGAAGATTCGATAGTAATATGAAGATTATCGTTGTCTTTTCTTATTTCTTGGATAATACCAAGCGTTTCTATAATTCCTGTAAACATTCTTGTTTTATTTTACTAAATTTGCACTTCAAAATTAGGAATAAATAACTTGAAGTAAGAATGAAAAAAGCAGAAAATATTATCGTTGGAATTTCAATAGGAGATTTAAATGGTATTGGAAGCGAAGTAGTACTCAAAACTTTTGAAGATTCTAGAATGTTAGAATTGTGCACGCCAGTAATTTTTGCTAATGTCAAGATAGTGTCTTTTGTCAAAAAAACTTTCGAATCAACATCTTTATTACACGGTATTGATAAATTAGATCAATTAATTCCAGGAAAAATAAATGTGTTGAATGTTTGGAGAGAAGGCGTTGATATAAACTTTGGAACAAATGATGAAAATGTAGGTAAATATGCAATTAAATCTTTTGTTCAAGCTACAAAAGCACTAAAAGAAGGATTAATACATGTTTTGGTTACGGCTCCAGTCAATAAATATAATATTCAATCAGAAGATTTTAAGTTACCAGGACATACCGATTATCTTAATCAAGAATTAGAAGGAAATGCATTAATGCTTATGGTTCAAGATAATCTTAGGGTCGGACTACTAACAGATCATATTCCTGTAAACGAAGTTGCAAAACACTTGACAGAATCGCTTATAATCAAAAAAATTGAAACAGTAAAACAATCTTTAATTCAAGATTTTAGTATAAATAAGCCAAAAATCGCACTTTTAGGGTTGAATCCTCATAGTGGTGACAATGGCGTTATAGGCAAAGAAGAAGAAGAGATAATAAAACCTGCAATAAAAAAATTGTTTGATAAAGGTACAATGGTTTTTGGACCTTTCTCTGCAGATGGTTTTTTTGGAAGCAATCAATATGAAAAATATGATGCAATTATTGCAACATATCACGATCAAGGATTAATACCATTCAAAACCTTATCTTTTGGAAAAGGTGTAAACTATACAGCGGGCTTAAATAAAATTCGCACTTCGCCTGATCATGGGACTGCTTACGATATTGCAGGAAAAGGAATTGCAGATTATAATTCATTTAAAGAAGCGGTTTATTTGGCAATTGATATCTTTCATTCCAGAAATCAACATCTAGAAATTAGTGCCAACCCTATGAAAATAAGAGAAAAACAAGAAGAAAAAAATATTCGATAAAAAAATGCAATCAACATTTTTGATTGTACAATTATTTTATATCTTTGCACTCCCGAATCATTCGGTCAAATTGTTGTTGAAATGAAGCAGTTAAATGAATTTTTAATTCCTTTTTTAGGATTAAAGTTAGGAAAACATCAATTTGAGTATCAAATAAATAATACGTTCTTTGATCGCTTTGATTATCATGAATTTGAAAACTCTGATATAAAAGTAAATGTAGTTTTAGAAAAGAAAAGCACAATGTTAGAGCTTGCTTTTAAACACAAAGGTACAATTCACGTGCCTTGTGATTTAACAGGAGAGATGTTTGATTTTCCTATTAAAGGCAAAATTAAACTAGTGGTACAATTCGGAGAACAATTTAACAATGACAATGAAGAGTTGTTAATATTGCCTCACGGAGAATTTCAGTTAGATATTTCACAATATATGTATGAAATGATTGTACTTTCTATTCCTTTAAAAAAAGTGCATCCAGGAATAAAAGACGGAACTTTAAAAACTCCAGAACTTGACAAACTCAAAGAATTGAGCGTCAAAAAACAAAAAATAGCAGAAAAAGAAGAAACAAATACTGACCCACGTTGGGACAAATTAAAAAAACTATTAACGGATAAATAATATAGTAAAATGGCACATCCTAAAAGAAAAATCTCGAAAACCAGAAGAGATAAGAGAAGAACTCATTATAAAGCAACAGTTGCTCAAATTGCAACTTGCCCTATTACAGGTGAAGCACATTTATACCACAGAGCTTACTGGCATGAAGGTAAAATGTACTACAGAGGACAAGTAGTTATTGACAAGTCTACAGTTGCACTTGCATAATATTTTGTAGTAAACAAATTTAAACTCCCACGATTGTGGGAGTTTTTTTGTTATTTTTATTTTAAAATAAATATACAATTATAAATAAATTGGTTTAATTTTTTTTTTGTAATTTCCACCTCTTTTCAAATCAAAAAATTGAAAAGAATTTAACACCACACTATGAACACAATTACTGCCGCAATTACTGCTGTTGGAGCATATGTTCCAGAATATGTATTGTCAAATAAAATCCTTGAAACAATGGTTGAAACCAATGACGAATGGATACAAACACGAACAGGAATAAGCGAAAGAAGAATTCTTAAAGGTGACAAACTTGGAACTTCTTATATGGCTATAAAAGCAGCTCAAGATTTAATCAAGAAAAATAATTTAAATCCTGCAGAAATAGACCTTGTACTTGTAGCAACTACAACTGCAGATATGCCAGTTGCAGCTACATCTGTTTTTGTAGCAACTCAAATAGGTGCTGTTAATGCATTTGCTTTTGATATTCAAGCAGCTTGCTCTGGATTTTTATTTGGTATGTCAACAGCGTCAGCCTATATCCAATCAGGAAAATATAAAAAAGTATTATTAATAGGAGCAGATAAAATGTCTTCGATTATCGATTATACCGATAGAGCTACTTGTATTATTTTTGGTGATGGTGCTGGAGCAGTTTTATTTGAACCAAATTATGAAGGATTCGGATTGAAAGATGAGATTCTTAAAAGCGATGGTATTGGACGTGATTATTTAAAAATTGATGCTGGTGGATCAATACTTCCTGCTTCAAAAGAAACTGTAGAGAACAGACAACATTTTGTTTTTCAAGACGGGAAAACAGTTTTTAAATATGCTGTAACTGGTATGGCAGACGTGAGTGAAAAAATAATGGAAAGAAACAATCTTTCTAAAGAAACAGTAGATTGGTTAATTGCACATCAAGCCAATAAAAGAATTATTGATGCTACAGCAAGCAGAATGGATCTTGATGAAAGTAAAGTATTAGTTAATATTCATCGTTACGGAAACACCACTTCGGCAACATTACCATTGTTGCTAAGTGATTTTGAAAATAAATTTAAAAAAGGAGATAATTTAATATTTGCTGCTTTTGGTGGCGGATTTACTTGGGGATCAATTTATCTAAAATGGGCATACGACAAACAATAAATTAATTTAAATAACAAATATTATGGATTTAAAAGAAATTCAAAACCTAATCAAATTTGTATCCAATTCAGGAGTTGCAGAAGTAAAACTTGAAACAGGTGATATAAAAATCACTATTAGAACAACTTTAGAAGGAAACTCTCCTGATATTACTTATGTTCAACAAGCGCCAATGCAACAACAATTACCAATGCAACAAGCACCTCAAGTACCTCAAGCTCCAGCAGCACCAGTAGTTGCTGCGCCAGTGGTAGATGAGAACGCAAAATATATTACTGTAAAATCTCCAATTATTGGTACTTTTTATAGAAAACCTTCTCCAGACAAACCAGTTTTTGTTGAAGTTGGTAGTATAATTGCAAAAGGAGATGTTCTTTGTGTTATTGAAGCTATGAAATTATTTAATGAAATTGAATCTGAAATTTCAGGAAAAATTGTTAAAATACTCGTTGACGATATGTCTCCAGTAGAATTTGACCAACCTTTATATTTAGTAGATCCATCTTAAGGAATTATAAATTATAAATTATAAATTTTGAATAATGAATTTTCGTTATTTAAAATAATTTAAAATTTAAAATTCATCATTTAAAATTTCTAATTATGTTTAAAAAAATATTAATAGCAAATAGAGGCGAAATTGCACTTAGAGTTATTCGTACTTGTAGAGAAATGGGTATCAAAACTGTTGCAGTTTACTCTACTGCAGATGCGGAAAGTTTACATGTAAAATTTGCAGATGAAGCAGTTTGTATAGGACCACCACCAAGTAATTTATCGTATTTGAAAATGTCAAATATTATTGCTGCTGCAGAAATTACAAACGCAGACGCCATACATCCAGGATATGGCTTTCTTTCTGAAAATGCTAAATTTTCAAAAATTTGTCAAGAACACAGAATTAAATTTATAGGTGCTTCACCAGAAATGATTGACAAAATGGGCGATAAAGCTTCGGCAAAAGCCACAATGAAAGCAGCAGGAGTTCCTTGTGTTCCTGGTTCTGAAGGTCTTTTAGAATCATTCGAGCAAGCCAAAAAACTTTCTAAAGAAATGGGATACCCAGTAATGCTAAAAGCTACAGCTGGTGGTGGTGGAAAAGGAATGAGAGCCGTTTGGAAAGAAGAAGATTTATTAAAAGCTTGGGAAGGTGCTAGACAAGAATCTGCCGCCGCTTTTGGTAATGACGCAATGTATTTAGAAAAACTTATCGAAGAACCACGCCATATAGAAATTCAAGTTGTTGGTGATGCTTTTGGAAAAGCGTGTCATCTTTCTGAAAGAGATTGCTCTGTTCAACGTCGTCATCAAAAACTAACAGAAGAAACACCTTCTCCGTTTATGACGGATGAATTAAGAACAAAAATGGGTGATGCTGCCGTAAAAGCAGCAGAATTTATTAAATATGAAGGTGCGGGAACTGTAGAATTTCTAGTTGATAAACACCGAAATTTCTATTTTATGGAAATGAATACCCGTATTCAAGTAGAACACCCAATTACAGAACAAGTAATTGATTATGATTTGATTCGTGAACAAATAATGGTAGCAGCAGGAATTCCAATTTCAGGAAAAAATTATCTTCCTCAATTACACGCTATAGAATGTCGTATCAATGCAGAAGATCCGTATAATGATTTTAGACCTTCACCAGGAAAAATTACCGTTTTGCATTCTCCTGGAGGACACGGAGTTCGTCTTGATACTCACGTTTATGCAGGTTATACGATTCCGCCAAATTACGATTCTATGATTGCAAAGCTTATTACAACTGCACAAACTAGACAAGAAGCAATAAGCAAAATGAAACGTGCACTTGACGAATTTGTAATAGAAGGTGTAAAAACAACCATTCCTTTTCATAGACAGTTAATGGATGAACCTGATTATGTAGCAGGAAATTACACCACTAAGTTTATGGAAACTTTCAAAATGAACGATCCAGAATAAAACAAAAAAACCGTTTGATTAATTTTCAAACGGTTTTTTTAATGCTTATAATACAAATCGATAAGTGGCTTTTATCAAAAAAATATTTTCAGGTTTTCTATTAAAAATTTGTTGATTTATTCCAGAAAACAAATCGTCTCTAGTATTTGCATATCCAAAAAGACCTTGAGACCATACAAGAAAAATTTCTGAACCTGGGATATATTCCCATCTAAC
>JAYTVI010000237.1:0-38921 GCA_043744095.1 Flavobacterium sp. | reverse complement strand
AACCGAAAAAGAAATATCAGAACAAGAAAAAAAAATTATATCAGCACAAAGAGCTTACAGTAATTTTATATATCAAAAAGCTTGGTATGAATTTAAATTTATGCCTTGGATAAAAAATGTTTGGAATACAACTAATGATAAACAATGTAGTATACTTAGAAAATGGGAACGAACATTATTTTTTATTTTTGAATATTCATTTAAGGCTTTTTATGCACAATTAATTCAATGGGCTGCTAATCAAACATACCAAATACCTGAAACATCTATTTATTTAATTGTTTCTAATTGTCCAAGTTTAAAAAACAATTCAGATATTAAAATTATAAAAGAAGATTCAAATAAGATGATAATATCAATTACAAGATGGGCAATTTTCACTAATGTTTTAAAAAAAATTAGCTTCGCAAAATATCATAATTTATGAAATTTCTGGAAATGATGAAATAATTATTTCTGTAATAAAAAATAAAGAAAATGAACGCATTGATAAAACTCATATTTTATTGTATCAATCAAAAATTGTTTCTAATGATAAACAAATTCGTGACATTTATTTATTACCAGTTAACAAACTATTACCATTTATTAGAGACACAAATAAAAACAAAAATTATATAGAACATATATTTGATTATTAGCTTTTAATAATTATTGTTTCATATAATTTGAAAAGTTTATAAAATTATTAAATTCTTTTTTTGTTATTATTAGTTCGATTATCTTCATATTTGTTGAAAAATCTATTATAATTTATAAAATTTAATAATAATAAATTACTCAATTTTGCAATAATTATTTAAATCAAAATCGAATTGATTTTATGGTTTTTTAATTTGAATAATTAAAAAAAAATAGCTTTAATTTGTAATAATAACAACATAAAGCAATGGAACTTAACCCTAAAAATTTAAACCAAAAAGCAATTTATAAATTACTTACAGGTATCGTTATTCCGCGTCCAATAGGTTGGATTTCGAGCATTAACGTTGACGGAATTACAAATCTAGCACCTTTTTCTTTTTTTAATGCAGTTGGCGATGACCCACCTCATGTTATGTTTTCGGCTAGCAGTAATAGTAATGCAAACAAAGATACTTTGAACAATGTTTTGTCAACGAAGCAATTTGTAGTCAATATGGTATCTGAAAATTTAGTTGAACAAATGAATGCTACTGCACAAGGAATTCCTTCACACGAAAGCGAATTTGATTTGGCAAACCTAACGCCTATTCCATCTTTATTAATAAAACCTCCAAGAGTAAATGAAAGCCTAATAACTATGGAATGCGAATTGGTGCATCATTATACTTTAGAAAATCACAAATTTGGGGGTTCTACTATCTTTATAGGAAAAATTGTAATGTTTCATATTGATGAAAGTGTTTTACTTGATGATTACAAAATAAATATGGACACCTACAACCCTATTGCACGATTAGCAGGTGCAAATTACACCAATATCGGAAAAGTTTTTTCTGTAAAAAGAACTTAAATCTATGACACCAGAATTTTTGGAAATAAATGTTGCCATGCAAATTCAAAAACCTATCGATGAGGTTTTTAATGCCATTATAGTACCAGATAAAATGTCTAATTATTTCATTTCTGAAAGTACAGGCAATATGAAAGAAGGAGTGAATCTAATCTGGAAATTTCCAGAATTTGATATTGATTGCCCTATTCGGGTTGGTAAAATACAAACTAACAAGTATATCTCCTATTATTGGTTTATGGACAAAATTGAACTTTTAGTTGAAATAACATTGACACCTTCAGAAAAAAATAGTACTTTAGTTTCAATTTCCGAAAAAAGCAGGGAAAATGATGAAGCTGGTATAAAATGGTTATCTGGCAATTCGTTTGGTTGGTCAAATTTTCTTGCTTGTCTAAAAGCTTATTTAGAATTTGGAATAAATTTGAGGAAAGGTTCATTTGATTATTTAAAAAAATAAAAAAATAAATTGTTATACATTCAATGTAATAAGAATGTAAAAAATAAAAATAATTATGAAAATTACTGTAATTGGTGGTGGTCCTGGTGGTTTATACTTTTCAATTTTATTAAAAAAAGCAATTCCTACTTGTGAAATTGATATTTATGAACGCAATAAAGCTGATGATAGTTTTGGTTTTGGTGTCGTTTTTTCTGATGAAACCCTGAGCGAATTTCTAACAAGAGATCCAAAATCATATCAAATAATTCGAAGTGAATTTGCCTATTGGGACAATCTTGATGTAGCTCGTGATGGAGAAGTTGTGCGAATTTCAGGAAATGGTTTTTGTGGTTGTTCTCGAAAAACATTGCTGCAATTACTACAACAACGTTGTCTCGAAGAAGGTGTAAAACTTCATTTTGAACACGATATTGACGATATCTCACAATTTAAAAACGCCGATTATATAATTGCTTGTGATGGAATTAATAGCCCAATTAGAGAAAAATTTGCAAAAAATTTTGGGACTAAAATTGACTTCCAAAAAAACAAGTTTGTTTGGCTAGGTTCTACAAAACCATTAGATGCCTTTACTTATTTTTTTAGAACAACACCACACGGAACTATTGTTGCTCATGCATATCAATATCAAAATGGAATGAGTACTTGGATATTTGAATGTTCAGAAAAAACTTGGGAAAATATTGGGTTCGAAACTTCAAATGAAGAAGATACCATTCAAAAACTTTCTGAAATTTTCTCTGAGGAACTAGACGGACATTCTTTAATTTCAAATAAATCTAATTGGCGACAATTTCCTCATATTACTAACAAAAAATGGTTTCATAATAATATTGTTTTACTTGGTGATGCCAAAGCAACAGCCCACTACTCAATTGGTTCGGGTACCAAACTAGCTATGGAATGTGCAATTGCACTAGCAGATAGTATTATCGAATTTAAAACCAGTAAAACAAAAGTATTTGAAAACTATGAAAAGCTACGTCGCAATCGGGTAGAAATGATTCAACATGCTGCAAATGTTTCTTTAGATTGGTTTGAAAAAATGGATCGACATATGCAACATGATTTTATGCAATTTGCATTTGGTGTTATGACTCGTTCAAAAAAAGTAACTTATGAAAATTTGTCGCTTCGTGATGCAACTTTTACAGAAAAAGTATTAACAGAGTTTAATTGCAATATTGGAAATTTTAAAGTCAGAACACCTGCTGCCTTCACTCCATTTAACTTGCGTGGAATGCATCTAAAAAATAGAATTGTAATGTCGCCAATGGGACAATATTCTGCCGAAAACGGATTGGTAAATAATTGGCATTTGGTACATTATGGTGCTCGTGCTACTGCAGGAGTTGGATTGATTCTGACAGAGATGACAGCAATTTCAAAAAACGGAAGAATAACTCTAGGCTGTGCAGGCATTTGGTCTGAAGAACAAACACTTAAGTGGAAAAAAATAACTAAATATATTCATCTTAATAGTAAATCAAAAATTGGAATTCAATTAGGTCATTCTGGTAGAAAAGGTTCTGTAAATGTACCCACCATTGGAGCCAATATTCCGTTAGTAAAAAACGGTTGGGATTTAATTTCAGCTTCACCAATTTCTTATTCTAGTGCAATTAAAGTGCCAAAACAGATGACAATTTCTGATATGAATACTATAGTTTCAGAATTTGTTCAAGCAACTATAAATGCTGATGAAGCAGGTTTTGATATGGTCGAATTACAGTCGCATCACGGTTTTTTATTAGCTTCTTTTCTTTCGCCATTGACTAATATTCGTAAAGACAAATTTGGAGGTAGTATCGAAAACCGATTAAAATTTCCGATTCAGGTTTTTACAGCAATGCGTGAAGTTTTTAATGAAAACAAACCAATGTCTGTTAGAATTTCAGCTTCTGATTGGACAGAAAACGGAATTACCGAAGATGAAGTTATTATAATTGCAAATGCTTTCAAAAATGCAGGAGCTGATATTATTAACGTTTCTACAGGCAATACAATTGAAAATCAACACCCACAAATTGGTAGAATGTGGCAAACTCCATTTTCTGATTTAGTTAGAAATGAAGCAAATATTCCTACCATAACTGCTGGATTCATTCAAGATATTGATCAAATAAATACAATTTTGTTAAACGGTAGAGCAGATTTAGTAGCTTTAGGAAGACCTTTATTACTTGATTCAAATTTTGTTAGAAATGCACAAGCTTATGAGCAATATAAACCAGACGATATCCCAAATCAATACATTGCAGGAATTACACACTTGTATCCATTAAAAGTAGCAGAAAGAAAAGAAAAAGAAGGAATGAAAAAGGCTTTAAAGCCAGAAAGTCATAAATAATTTCATATTATGATATATAGAATGGTACACTTTTTTGTTTTAGATTCTTTATAAGAAATAAAAATATTATGAAACATTTTGATGATAATTTTGCACAAAAAAACTTACCTGATTTGGAATTACAACCAGAGTATATTTGTACAAATTTAATTCAATTCCAACAAGCTGAATTACTGAATTGTGTTCATCGATTATTAGATTATCATATCGAAAACGGAAATGGCAACGCAGTTTGTATTCGCACTTTTACTGAAACTTGGTCGTATAAAGATTTGTATGAAAAAGCAAATCAAATAGCTCACGTTTTGGTTGACGATTTAGGTTTGATTTCTGGAAATCGAGTATTACTTCGTTCTGCCAATAACCCAATGATGGTTGCGTGTTGGTTTGCTGTTTTAAAAGCTGGCGGAATTGTAGTTGCCACAATGCCTCTGCTTCGTTCTAAAGAAATTACTACCATTATTGATTGTGCCGAAATAAAATTTGCCATTTGCGATAGCGAACTCGAGGAAGAAATGAAATTAGTCCAATCTGATTTTCTCAAAAAGACAATTTATTACAAAAATGCTACCGAAACTTCTGGATTGGAAAAGTTGATGGAAAATAAGCCAAAAACCTTTACTAATTATCATTCAAAAGCTGATAGTGTTGCATTGATTGGTTTTACTTCAGGAACAACAGGATTACCCAAAATGACAGCACACTATCACAAAGATATTCTCAATATTTGCGAAGCATTTCCGCAGTATTCATTGCAACCAACTCCAAATGATATTTTTACAGGAAGTCCGCCAATTGGGTTTACCTTTGGACTTGGTGGATTGGTTTTGTTCCCACTTTATTTTGGTGCTTCAACTTTTTTAATCGAAAAACCAAGTCCCGATTTATTGCTTCAAGCCATTCAAAATCATAAAATTACCATTTGCTTCACAGCTCCTACTGCTTGGCGAATTATCACAACTAAAGTTAAGGATTTTGATATTTCTAGCTTACGCAAATGTGTTTCTGCTGGCGAAAATTTGCCTTTAAAAGTGTGGCAAGATTGGTATGATGCAACAGGTTTGCAACTTATTGACGGAATTGGAGCAACCGAAATGCTTCATATTTTTATTTCTTCTAACGAACAAAATATAAAACCAGGCGCAACTGGTAAAGCCATTACTGGTTATGAAGCAAAAATTATAGACGAAAACGGAAATGAAGCACCAAGAAATACAAATGGTAAATTGGCTGTTCGTGGAATTACAGGTTGTAAGTACTTGAATAGAGAAGAAAAACAAAAAGAATACGTCCAAAACGGTTGGAATATTACTGGCGATATTTTCCGTCAAGATGAGGATGATTATTTTTGGTTTGTGGCACGTGGCGATGATATGATTATTTCTTCTGGCTACAATATTGCTGCAATTGAAGTAGAAAGCGTACTTTTAACCCACGAAGATATTCTAGAATGTGCTGTTGTCGGTTTGCCTGACGAAGAACGCGGAATGTTAGTTTGTGCTCATATTGTTTTAAAAGAAAATATTAAAGCAACTGACGAAATGAAACTAACTATACAAAACTGGTTCAAGCAAGTAGCTGCGCCTTATAAATATCCGAGACAAATTTGTTTTGTGGATGAATTACCCAAAACTGAGACAGGGAAGATACAGAGATTTAAGTTGAATTAGAAAAAAGAGAATAGAAAAAAGAAAATAGACTTTAGAAAAATAAAACATTGCGAACTTTTCGTAAATCTTTGCGAACTTTGTGGTTAAACAAAAAACAATGAGAAAAGGTTGTTTAATTTCTGTCGGAATTTTAGGTCTTTTAATGATAATATTTATTTATGAATTTTCTAATTTATATGATACAGAATATGAAAAGATTGAAATTCAACAAAAAATTGGTGGAACATTAATTTGCAATTCGGAGTTATTAAATGATATTCACGATTGGCAATATAATGTTGGATATTCATATAAATCAAAAGATGGGAAACTTTTTAATTTAGGATATGGCAAATATTATGCTAGAGAATGGTTTAAAAATGAACAATTAGTAAAATATGATAAATGGTTTATTTTAAAAACTGGAGATTCTTATGGAACTGATAAAGTAATTGTTGGTAATTTTGAAAATCTAAATTGGAAAGATTATAATTTTACTCCTGATAAAATTGTAAAAGAAGTTCTATGGCAAAAAACGAATGCTAAACCACTTCTTGATTATTGTTGTGCAGAATGTTTTGTGACAAAAATTAATAATGGAATTATTGAAGTAAAATATAAATTTAGAATTGAAGAAAACAAAACTGATTTAATGGATGAAAGAATATTAATCTATAAAATTAATAAAGAAACAGGAGAACCAAATTTGATAAATATTAAAATAAAATGAGAAAAGCATTCCTAATAACATCCATCACAATACTTGCCATAACAGGCATTTTAAGTTTCATAAACTGGAAATTCTTATTCCTTTTATTAATCTTTATTCCATTGATAGCTATGGGATTGTATGATATGTACCAATCCAAACACACCATCAAACGCAACTTTCCGTTATTAGGAAGAATGCGTTATTTACTGGAAGAATTAGGTCCAGAAATTCGCCAATATTTTGTAGAAACCGATACCGATGGCAAACCGTTTGACCGTTTGCAACGCAGTATGGTCTATCAACGCAGTAAAAAACAAACTTCTACCAAACCTTTTGGAACGCAACTCGATGTATATCAAGTTGGTTACGAATGGATTAATCACAGTATGAATGCCATTCCGTTTTCGCATAGTAATGAAAATCCTCGTGTAAAAATTGGTTCGTCACAATGTTCAAAACCATATCAAGCCAGTATGTTCAACATCAGTGCAATGAGTTATGGTTCGTTGAGTAAAAACGCTATTTTAGCTTTAAATTCAGGCGCAAAACAAGGCGGTTTTTTTCACAATACTGGCGAAGGTGGATTATCGCCTTATCATCTCGAACCTGGTGGTGATGTAGTTTGGAATATCGGAACAGGATATTTTAGTACACGAACTCCAGACGGAAAATTCTCGGTAGAAGAATACTCAAAACGAGCTACTTTAGACAATGTAAAAATGATTGAAATAAAATTCTCGCAAGGTGCAAAACCTGGTCACGGCGGAATTTTACCCAAAGAAAAAGTAACCGACGAAATTGCTGCAATCCGATTGGTCGAAAAAGGAAACGATATCATTTCGCCACCCAAACATTCGGCGTTTACAAATCCGTTAGAATTAATGGATTTTGTAAAATTATTACGAGAAAAATCAGGCGGAAAACCCATCGGAATAAAAATTTGTATTGGTAATAAATCCGAATTTATTTCCATTTGCAATGCTATGGTTGCAACCAATTGCTACCTCGATTTTATTACCGTTGATGGTGGCGAAGGCGGAACTGGAGCTGCACCACCAGAATATTCGGATCACGTAGGAATGCCTTTGCGCGACGCTGTTGCGTTTGTGTATGATTGTTTGAACGGTTTTGGCATCAAAAACGAAATCAAAATCATCGCCAGCGGAAAAGTCATCTCGGGTTTCGATATCATCCGAATGCTTTCTATTGGCGCCGATTTGTGCAATTCGGCTCGCGGAATGATGTTTGCGCTCGGTTGCATTCAAGCGTTAGAATGTCACTCAAATACCTGTCCAACAGGCGTTGCAACTCAAGATCCAAAACTCACTAAAGGTTTGGTTCCACAAGAAAAAAGCGTTCGAGTTGCCAATTATCAGCACGAAACCGTGAAAAACGCAATGGAATTAATGGCTTCGGCTGGTTTGCAACATCCAAATGATGTCACGCGAGATATTGTAAGTACAAGAGTTGAACGTAATAAAACCGAAACTTTTGCCGAAACTTTCCCTGAACTCGAAACGGGTTGTTTGCTAAATGAAAATACAGTTCCCAAAGAATTTTTGTACTTTTGGAAAAAAGCGAATTCAGATAAATTTTAATGAAGTCATTGCGAGGAACGAAGCAATCAGGAGCCAATCCAGCTATCCGTTGCAATCTGTCATTGCGAGCTTGCGAAGCAATCTCACAACAACAGGATTTCCAATTCTATCTGGGCTAAGCTTATCAGTAATGGATAATAATAAATTTTGAATTTTGTGCAAACTTGTAATATTTGTGATTTAAACTAAATGAATAAATTAGATAATACATTCAACGAATTTCTACTTTACACAACTCCAAACGGAAGTGTAAAAGTTGAGATATTTTTGCGCGATGAAAACGTTTGGCTAACGCAAGAAAAAATTGCTCAACTTTTCGGAATTGACAGAACAGTTATAACAAAGCATTTAAAAAATATATTTAAAACCAATGAGTTAAATGAAAATTCAGTATGTGCAATTTTTGCACACACTGCAAATGATGGTAAAAAATACAAAACAAAATTTTATAATTTAGATGCTATAATATCTGTTGGATATAGAGTAAATTCTAACCAAGCAACACAATTCAGAATTTGGGCAACCGAAAGATTAAAAGAATATATTATCAAAGGTTTTACAATGGATGATAATCGATTGAAAAATCCATCATCGCCTTTCGGGATAGATTATTTTGAAGAACAACTTGCCAGAATTAGAGATATTCGCAGTAGCGAAAGACGTTTTTATCAAAAAATAACCGATATTTACTCAAAATGTAGTGCTGATTATACTGTAGATAATGAACAAACAAAACTATTTTTTGCAACAGTTCAAAACAAATTACATTTTTCTGTAACTCATCAAACTGCTGCTGAAATTATTTATAACAGAGTAAGTTCTGAAAAAGAAAATTTAGGATTAACAAATTGGAAAAATGCACCAAATGGTTCTATTAGAAAAAATGAAGTAAGCGTTGCAAAAAATTATTTAGATGCAGATGAATTAGATACGCTCAACAGAATTGTAACAATGTATTTGGATTATGCAGAACTACAAGCAAAAAATAACGTAGTTTTATATATGAAAGATTGGATAGAAAAATTGAATGTTTTTTTAGAATTTAATGATAAAGAAATATTGACTAATTCAGGAAAAATTACAGCCGAAATAGCAAAATCATTCGCCGAAAATGAATTTGAAAAATACAGAGTTATTCAAGACCAAAATTATGTTAGCGATTTTGATAATCAAATAAAGAAACTATTATGAGCCAAATATTTACAAAACAAGAAAAAATCCGTTTCAAACATATTGACTATGCAGGAATAGTTTTCTATCCAAGATTTCTAGAAATGCTCAACGATTTGGTCGAAGATTGGTTTGAAGAGGCACTTGAAAGACCATTTTCAAAAATGCACCAAACCAACGGAATTCCAACAGTCGACTTAAAAGTACAGTTTAAAAACCCAGCCCGAATTGGAGAAATCCTAATCAAAAAACTTTGGGTTTCCCAACTTAAAACATCATCAATAATTTGCGGATTTCAATTTGAAAATGAAAAAGAACTAATCGTTCTCGAAGGCGAAGTTACATTAGTAAATGTAAAAATTCAAGAAGATAGAAACAGTATTAAAGCCGAAGCTTTTAATGAGGAAATGAAAGAAAAAATTATGAATTATAAATTATGAGTTTGGAGTTTATGCTCTTTTTAAATTCATAATTCATAATTCATAATTCTCAATTCATAATTAAATAAAATGGAATTCAAAAAATTCAAAGCCGCAACCGTTCAAACTTCACCTGTTTTTCTAAACGTAGAAAAAACTATTAACAAAGCCATTTCGTTTATCAAAGAAGCCAATCAAAACGGAGCAAAACTAATCGCTTTTCCAGAAGTTTTTGTTGCAGGTTATCCCTATTGGAATTGGATAATGACACCAGTTCAAGGCAGTAAATGGTACGAGCAATTATACAAATCTTCAGTAAAAACAAGTGATGAAGTAATGAAACCATTATTTCAAGCTGCAAAAGATTTTGAAATACATATTGTAATCGGAATTAATGAACGTGGCGATAGTTTTGGCGAAATTTACAACACCAATCTCATCATCAATAATAAAGGAGAACTTATTGGTAAACACCGAAAATTAGTTCCAACTTGGGCTGAAAAACTCACTTGGACATCTGGTGATGGTTCTTCTCTAAAAGTTTATGATACCGAAGTTGGACCAATTGGAACGTTGGCTTGTGGCGAAAACACCAATACTTTAGCTCGTTTTACTTTGTTATCGCAAGGCGAATTAATTCACATTGCCAATTATATTTCGCTACCAGTTGCGCCACCAGACTACGATATGGCAGAAGCTATTAAAATTCGGGCTGCAGCACATTCTTTTGAAGGAAAATTGTTTACAATAGTTTCGTGTTCTACCATTTCGCAAGAAATAAAAGATGCGATGCGTGAAGATGTTCCAAAAATTGACGAACTTTTAACTCGTAAAAACTCTGCTTTTTCAGGATTTATAGGTCCAAATGGTGCAGTTATAGGCGAACCATTAATAGATGACGAAGGAATAATTTATGCCGAAATTGATTTAGAAAAATGTATTCAGCCCAAGCAAATGCACGATATTCTAGGACATTACAATAGATTTGATATTTTTGATTTGCGAGTAAACACTGCTCCAACTCGAAAAATTACTTTTATTGATAATCACGAAGAGTTTAATAAAGGATAAAATTTGGCTAAATCCATTAAATTATATAAATTTATTTTTCTGACTAAAGTCAGAGGCAATTAAAACAATAAGTTAATAAAATGCCATATATTAAAGTTTATATTCACTTTGTTTGGAGTACAAAAAACAGAGTTCCATATCTTGAAACTAAAGATATTAGAAAGGAAATGTGGAAACATATTAAAGAAAATGCTAAAGAGAAAGGTATTTTTATAGATTATGTGAATGGATACAATGATCATTGCCATTGCTTGATTTCATTAGGATCAGAACAAACAATTAGTAAAATAATGCAACTAATAAAAGGTGAATCAGCTTTTTGGTTTAATAATCAAAAATTTATTTTAGAAAAGTTTAAGTGGCAAGATGAATATTTTGCAGTTTCTGTTTCAGAATCTATTATTGAAAAAGTAAGAAATTATATTAAAAATCAAGAAGCACATCATAATAAAAAATCTTTTCAAGACGAATTTAAGGAAATGATTGATAAATTTGGATTTCAAGAATTTCAAGACATTAAATAGCAATGGGTTTTAACCCATTGGATAAAAGATAAAGGTTTTAACCCATTGGATAAGAGATAAAGGTTTTAACCCATTGGATAAAAGATAAAGGTTTTAACCCATTGGATAAAAGATAAAGGTTTTAACCCATTGGATAAGAGATAAAGGTTTTAACCCATTGGATAAGAGATAAAGGTTTTAACCCATTGAAAAAAAAAATTAAATAGAATTGGCTTTAGCCAAAAAGTAAATTATATGAACGAAAACCATTCCGACGACCAAATAGGCAGAGCACGAGTGCAAACTTCTCCTGAACTCGAAGCTTATTACAAAGAATTAGAAACTCTTGGTGCTGGCGCATTATGGACAGTTGCCAACGATATCGAACCTTGGGAACCAAGAAGTTCATCGGTTCCAATGCTATGGAAATACGATGATTTGAGAGCATTAGTTCTAAAATCATCCGAACTCGTAACGCCAGAACAAGCAGGACGAAGAGTGGTTTATTTGGTAAACGACAAACGAAAAGACGTTTCGGCAGCTGTGGGTTGGTTATACACAGGAATTCAAGTTACAAAACCCGGCGAAAGTACATCGGCACACAAGCATAAAGCTTCTGCCTTACGTTTTATTATGGAAGGTGAAGGCGGTTATACCGTTGTTGACGGCAACAAAATCACATTTGAAGTCAACGATTTTGTAATTACACCCAATTCCACTTGGCACGAACACGGTTGTGATAGCAGTGGTAAAACCTGCATTTGGCAAGATGGTTTGGATATTCCGCTTGTAAACGCTCTCGAAGCTAATGATTATGCCGTTTATGACGGAAAACAAGCTGTTGAAAAACCTACGAACCAATTACCAAATTCATTCAGTGGTTCAGGATTAATTCCAGCTAATTTTGTTTGGGACAAACCTTATTCGCCACTATTTAAATATTCTTGGAAAACCGTTTATCCAGCTTTGTTAGAATACTCAAAAGTAAATCCTATTAATCCTTTTGACGGATTTATAATGCGATATTCCAACCCAATAACTGGTGGACACGTTATGCAAACTATGAGTGCAGCGATGCAATTATTACCTACAGGTTTTAAAGGAAAAGCGCACAAACATACAGGTTCTTTTGTGTATCAATGCGCCAAAGGTAAAGGATTTTCTATTATCGCTGGAAAGCGATTGGATTGGAAAGAACGAGACATTTTTTGTGTTCCATCTTGGGCTTGGCACGAACATCACAATTTATCTGAAACCGAAGATGCTTGCTTATTTCAATTCAACGATTTACCAGTAATTGAAGGTTTAGGATTGTATCAAGAAAAAATTTATGAAGACAATAATGGAAATCAGTAGCAAATAGCTTAGTCATTTCAAGAATCCATTTTCCTGCTTTACATTACAATCTTTTTCTTTTTAAAGAAAAAAGAAAAAGGATTTTCATTTCAATCAGGGCTAAATGAAAAACTATTTTAATAAAATTAAGAACTTAATATTCGTACAGACGTTGAAATGCAACGTCTCAACGTAAACAAAAATATAATATGAAACTACTATCATACAAAACAACAGATACAGAACCAAGATTAGGTTTTATTCACAATAATCAAGTGATTGATATGGAAGATTTTGGCGAAATATCTAATTTTCCTTTACCATCAACTATGCTTGAATTAATTGATATGGGAATCGAATTAGTCGAAGAACTCAACGATATGGTAGCAGAAATCGAACAAAGTTTATTTGATGAAATCGCTTATGAATTAGACGAAGTAACCTTCCTTGCTCCTATTCCAAAACCGCGAAAAAACATAATTGGCATTGGTTTAAATTACACAGAACACGTTGCCGAAAGCGCCAGAACACTTGATACAACTGGGAAATTACCACAAAAACCAATTATCTTTTCAAAACCACCAACAACAGTAACAGCTACAAATACCGAAATTATCAAAAACACCAAACTAACCTCACAATTAGATTGGGAAGTAGAATTGGCTGTCGTTATTGGCAAAAAAGGAAAATATGTTCCAAAAGCTGATGCAATGGATTATGTTTTTGGTTACACCGTAATCAATGATATTTCGGCTCGTGATTGCCGTCGTGAAGGACAATGGATTGTTTCTAAAGGTCAAGATACATTTGCACCAATGGGACCAATTTTGGTCACCAAAGATGAAATTGAAAATCCACACAACTTAAATTTATCTTTAAAAGTAAACGGAGTAGAAAAACAAAATTCAAACACCAAATTCTTATTATTCAACATCAATGATTTAATTGAAGATTTGAGTACCGTTTTCACTTTAGAACCAGGAGATATAATTGCAACAGGAACACCTTCTGGTGTTGGAGCAGGAAGAAATCCGCAAGAATGGTTGTACGATGGTGA
Source organism: Flavobacterium sp. (assembly GCA_043744095.1). Classification (GTDB taxonomy): domain Bacteria; phylum Bacteroidota; class Bacteroidia; order Flavobacteriales; family Flavobacteriaceae; genus Flavobacterium. The sequence continues at coordinate 25,099 of JAYTVI010000237.1, read as the reverse complement.
TGTTGTAGAAGCAACAGTTGAAGGAATTGGGACGATTGTGAATACTGTTAATGAGATTTAGAATATTACACAGAGTACCACAAAGAAACACAAAGTGCCACAAAATTTTTGTGAATCTCTGAAAAAACTTTGCGAATCTTTGTGAAACAAATCAATAAAATGAAAAAATACAAAATAGGACAAATAGTTCCATCATCAAATACCACGATGGAAACCGAAATTCCAGCCATTTTTAGGGCTAGAGAAACAATTTTGCCAGAACGTTTTACATTCCATTCCAGCAGAATGCGAATGAAAAAGGTAACCAAAGAAGAACTCGAAGCTATGGATGCAATGAGTTTAAAATGTGCCCAAGAATTATCTGATGCACAAGTTGATGTAATGGGTTACGCCTGTTTGGTCGCTATTATGAGTATGGGACGAGGTTATCATTGCGTTTCTGAAGTAAATTTACATCAAGAAACGGTGGCTAATAATTTTCCAACACCAATTGTGACTTCGGCTGGTGCTTTAATTAATGGATTGAAAGTTCTTGGAGCCAAACAAATTTCGATTATCACACCTTATATGCGAGCATTAACCGATAAAGTTGTAGATTATATTGAAAATCAAGGGATTAAAGTAAAAGAAAGTATTGCACTCGAAATTCCTGATAACTTGGAAGTTGCAGCTCAAAATCCGATGAATTTGTTAGAAATTTACAAACAATTAGATTTGAAAGATGTTGACGTTTTAGTAGTTTCAGCTTGTGTGCAAATGCCATCTTTAGAAGCTATAGATTTAATTCAAGCAGAGTGCAGAATCCCAGTAACATCGGCAGCAGTTTGCACTACTTACGAAATGATGAAAAAACTCAATATAGAAGCAAAATCAGGTATTGGAGGTGAATTGTTGAATGGAAAGTATTAATATAATAGAAAAAGGATTTAGTACTTATAAAATACTAAATCCTTTTTGTTTTTTTATTATTGTTTGTTATAATAATTATTCAATTATTAATTTAGATCTTTTAGAATATCACCATTGGGATGAATAACTAATTTTCGTGTTTCATTGTCTTTTTTAATCTTGATTTGATATTGTTTTTTTATAATATCACCATCTTCTTGAGTATACAAAAACTTATCATTTACTAATTGCCATCCAGGATAGGCTTTGTAAACGGAATATATAACTTTGCTTGGTAGTTTTACATTTTGATATTTCTCAATTACTCGAGTCAATTTTCCGTTAGAATTATATGTTGCAGTCAATGAACTATCTTCTGTCTCTAATACAACCAAATAATTTTCATATCCTTCATAATCTTTACCAAGATTGTAAGCTATAAATTTTTGTTGTAAATTTTTAACTTTATTATCAGGATTTTTATCTGGTAAATAAACAGAAAAATCTTTCCCAACGCTTTTAATTACAATTTCTGGTAACTCATCCATTTTTAGATCTTCATTGTCTAAATTGGGTTTCATATTTTCTTGTGAATATGAAGCAGTTATCATTCCCAGAAAAACCAAAATAATACTAAATGTTTTCATAATTTTCTTTATTAAATTAATATTAAAATGCAATATTAAATAGTTTGATAATCTATAAGGTTTAAAATTGCTTCCCCTTTTGTTTAATTGGATTAAGTATACTATTTAAGTTTAAATCATTAATAAAGAATTGTTTAGGTTTGTATTTATTGTTAATGTTCTATAAAATTAGTTTATTTTTTGAAGCGTTTTTGTTAATAGAATCTTAAATTTTTATTATATTTTTAAATTCATTTTGAAGTCAACAAAGTTTTAATATTAAATGATATACAAGTTAATGTTTTTTTAATACAAGATTATGGTTAATAAAAAAAGCTTGAAAAAAATTTCAAGCTTATAATGGATATTTTTAACAATTTATTTTTTAATATAGTAACAATTCTTTCAAAACATCTTCAAATCTGCCTTTTGCCAAATACTGATCTTCTAAAGCTTTTGTAAAAGGAATCGGACTGTCTAAGCTGGCAACTCGTTTTACTGGACCATCAAGATATTCAAAACAATCTTCCATTATCATTGCCGAAATATCACTTGCTATTCCACCAAATAAGCTATCCTCTTGAAGAATAACTACTTTGTTTGTCTTTTTGACTGATTTATAAATTGTTTCTTTGTCTAAAGGTTGTAAGGTTCTTAAATCTATCACATCAGCAGAAATTGCAATGTTTTTGTCTAAAGTTTCCAAAGCCCAATGAACTGCTGCGCCAAAAGCAAGAATTGTGATTTGAGTACCTTCTCGCAAAAGTGCTGCTTTTCCTAAAGGTATGGTATAATATTCTTTTGGAACATCTTGATATACACTTCTGTATAACTGTTTGTGTTCAAAAAACAAAACAGGATTTGGATCGTTTATTGAAGTTGCCAATAAACCTTTTGCATCATAAGGATAAGCAGGATAAACTACTTTAAGTCCTGGAGTTTTTGTAAACCAAGCTTCATTGGTTTGCGAATGAAAAGGTCCAGCTTGAGTACCACCACCACAAGGCATTCGGATTACAACATCTGCTTTTTCTTGCCATCGATAATGCACTTTTGCTAAATAATTTACAATTGGATTAAATCCTGTAGATACAAAATCTGCAAATTGCATTTCTACAATCGCTTTATAGCCATTTATAGATAATCCCATTCCGGCAGAAACTACGGCACTTTCACAAATTGGGGTATTTATCACTCTTTCTTTTCCAAAAAGGTCAACAAATCCATCAGTAATTTTGAAAGCTCCACCATATTCTGCAATATCTTGCCCCATTATAACTAAGTTATCATGGCGTTCCATTGACTGTTTTAATCCTTGAGAAATTGCATCTACAAATCGAATGTTCTCTATATCATCTGAAGGGTTAACTAATTCAAAATCATAGGGTTTGTACACGTCATTTAATTCTTCTTCATAACTTGCTTCTATTTCAGCTTCTGTATTTGCAATGAGTAGATTGTCGTCTATTTCTTTTTTAATTTCAGTTTTCCAAGCTTCATCTTGAGCAACAGTAAGAATATTTTGTTTGATTAAATATCGTTTGTAAGTGTCAACAGGATCTTTTTCTGCCCACATATCCATCAATTCTTGAGGAACATATTTAGTACCACTAGCTTCCTCGTGACCTCTCATTCTAAATGTTTTAAATTCTAACAAAACAGGTCTTGGTCTTACTTTCATTGAGGCAACAATATCGGTCAATTCTGTAAAAACTTCTAATATGTTATTACCATCAATAATATGACTTTCCATTCCATAACCTAAACCTTTATCAGCTAAATTTTCACATCGATACTGTTCGTTTGTAGGTGTTGACAAACCATAACCATTATTTTCGACAACAAATAATACTGGCAAATCCCATACAGCTGCAATATTTAATGCTTCGTGAAAGTCACCTTCACTTGTTGCACCTTCACCAGTAAAAACAGCTGTAACCTTTCCGTTTTTCTTAAGTTTATTGGCCAAAGCAATTCCGTCTGCAACGCCTAGTTGCGGACCTAAATGAGAAATCATTCCAATAATTTTGTACTGTTGTGTCCCAAAGTGAAAACTTCTGTCTCTACCTTTAGTAAATCCGTTTGCTTTTCCTTGCCATTGCGAAAAAAGGCGGTATAAAGGGATGTCTCTTCCAGTAAAAACACCAAGATTTCGATGCATTGGCAAGATATATTCGTTTTTGTCTAAAACTGCAGTCACTCCTACTGAAATGGCTTCTTGTCCTATTCCAGAGAACCATTTTGATACTTTTCCTTGGCGTATCAAGATAAGCATTTTTTCTTCTATAAGTCTTGGTTTTAGTAACCTTTTATATAAATCTAGTAATTGATTGTCGGTAAGGCTTTTTCTTTCAAAATTCATTGTTTGTACAATAGTATGATTATAACTGTTCAAAAGTATAAAAAAATAACAGGATGACCTTAAAATGTTGTTTTTTTTTGAATTGTTAATAACTTTTAAAATTAAGATTTAAAAATATTATTTACATTTGTATTAACAAGGGTTAACAAACTTTAAGTTATTAACAAAAAATATTTAGTATGCAAAACATTCCTAGTGTTGACTTGCGTGATTTCCTTTCGGATGACCCGAAACGTAAACAAAAATTTGTAAATGAAATCGGAAAAGCTTTTGAAGACATTGGCTTCGTAGCACTTAAAGGTCATTTTTTAGATGATCAATTGGTTGGAGAATTATATGGAGAAATAAGAAATTTCTTCTCTTTGCCATTAGAAACAAAATATAGTTATGAAATTCCAGGAATTGGAGGCCAACGTGGTTATGTTTCGTTCGGAAAAGAACATGCAAAAGGTAAAAAAGAAGGAGATTTGAAAGAATTTTGGCATTTTGGTCAATATGTAGACAAAAATTCAAAATATGCTTCAGAATATCCTGAAAATGTTGAAGTAAAAGAGTTACCAAAATTTAATGTTGCTGGTAAAGAAGCATATAAAATGCTCGAAAAAACAGGTATTTATGTCTTGCGTGCTTTAGCTTTGCATCTTGGGTTAGATGAGTTTTATTTTGACCAATATGGGTATGAAGGAAATTCAATTTTAAGACCAATTCACTATCCTCCAATTACTTCAGAGCCAGAAAATGCGATTCGTGCTGCGGCTCATGGTGATATCAATCTAATTACACTTTTAATGGGTGCACAAGGTAAAGGATTGCAAGTAAAAAACCATAATGGTGATTGGATTGATGCTATAGCTGAACCAGACGAATTAGTTATAAATGTGGGCGATATGTTGTCACGACATACCAATAATAAATTAAAATCTACGATTCATCAAGTGGTAAATCCGCCAAGAGAATTGTGGGGAACTTCAAGATATTCAATACCATTTTTTATGCATCCAGTAAGCGATATGCGATTGGATGTACTAGATAGTTGTGTAGATGAAGAAAATCCTAAATTATATGATGATATTTCTGCTGGAGAATTCTTGTATGAAAGATTAGTTGATTTGGGGTTGATTAAAAAGTAATTCATTTTATAATTCAATAGAAAAGACATTGAGTTTTGCTTGATGTCTTTTTTTAGTTTTATTATAGTAAATTCACAAATTATTAAAAAATGAATAATTGTGAATTTTAAATATTAAGGAAAGTAATATAAAATATGGACTTACAAGACCAATTAAAAAATTTATTTCCAGACCATAAAGTTTCTAATGAACCAGAAATTGTTGAAGAAAAAACTACAATTTGGATTCAAAATGAACCTATGATTTGTAAATATGAAAAACGCAAAGGAAAACCAACAACAATTATTGAAGGATATACTGGCACAGATGAAGATTTTAAATTACTTGCCAAAGAAATAAAAACAAAACTGAGTGTTGGTGGTACTTTTAAAGAAGATACCATTATTATACAAGGTGATTATCGTGATAAAATAATGACGATTTTACAAAATAAAGGATTTAAAACAAAACGAGTTGGAGGATAAATTTGTTCCAAGTTTAAAGTTTTAAAGTTATAAAACTTGAAACCTTAAACCTGAAACTTGAAATAAATAAATATGATAAAAAGTTCAGAATTAATATTAAATCCAGACGGAAGTGTGTATCATTTAAACCTACTTCCAGAACATATTGCTCACGACATTATTTTTGTTGGTGACCAAAATAGAGTAGAAAAAATAACGCAGTTTTTTGATAGTATTGAATTTTCTACCCAAAAAAGAGAATTTAAAACCCAAACTGGTATTTTTAAAGGAAAAAGAATAACTGTAATGTCTACAGGAATTGGTCCTGATAATATAGATATTGTTATCAACGAATTGGATGCTTTGGTCAATATTGATTTGCAAACCAGAAAACCAAAAGAAAATCTAACGCAATTAAATATTGTTAGGATAGGAACTTCGGGTTCGTTACAAGCTGATATACCTGTAGATAGTTTTGTTATGTCTACTTTTGGTTTAGGCCTAGACAATATGCTTCGCTCCTATTTGATTGATGAAGTTTCTAATCCAGAAATGGAAAACGCTTTTATTGCTCATACCAATTGGGATATTCGAAAAGGTCGTCCTTATGTTATTGCTTGTTCTACAGCTTTAGAAAAGCGTATTGAAAGTGAAAAAATGCACAAAGGAATTACTGCAACAGCTGGAGGATTTTATGGTCCGCAAGGAAGAGTTTTACGATTGAATATTCAAGATGAGAGCTTAAATTCTAAAATGGATAATTTCAACTATCAAAACAATCGAATTACAAATCTAGAAATGGAAACCGCAGCAATATACGGTCTTTGCTCGCTTTTAGGTCACAATGCATTGTCTTTGAATGCAATTATTGCAAATCGTGCTTCAGGTACTTTTAGTGAAGATCCTTACAAAGCAGTTGATGAGTTGATAGCCTATACTTTGGATAAATTGAGTAAACAAACTATTATTGACTAAAAGTTCATATTTTTGTTTAGAAGACTGAATCTATAAAGCAAGATTAATAAAATTTATAAAATTTGCCACAAATTCACATATTATAAATCAATTTTGAAATCTGTGAATTTGTGGCAGAAAATATTTTTAGAAGCTAAAGTAATATGAACTAAAGGGCTTACCTGTCTTCCGACAGGCAGAGTTTTAACTTTAATTTGAGACCAAAAAATGACATTCAGATTTGCAAGACATACCAACAATTTAGAAAAAATAAAGTCTTTTTACACTACAGTTTTAGGATTACAATTACTTGGAGGTTTTGAAAGTCATAATGGTTATAATGGTATTTTTTTAGGTAAAACTAATGTAAACTGGCATATAGAATTCACTCAATCTGACAAAAAAGCACATCAAGTTTTTGATGAAGACGATATTCTTGTTTTTTATCCAGATTCAATTTTAGAATATGAAACTATTCTAGAAAATATAAATAAGAACTCAATTTCATTTATTCAACCCAAAAATCAATATTGGTTAGAAAACGGAAAAATGATTCTTGATCCTGATAATTACCGTATTGTAATTTCTAATATTAAAATCAAATAAATTAAATTTTATTTTTTAAAACAAATGGATTTACTCCTAGAAACACATCGACTTATTCTAAGACCATTAGCATTATCTGATGCTCAAGATATGTTTGATATGAATAAAAATCCAGAAGTGCATAAATATTTATGGCAAACTCCAGAAGAAAAAATTGACGAAAGCATAAAAGTTATTGAATATGTGCAAAAACAATATGCAGAAAATAATATTGGTCGTTATGCAACAATTCTAAAAGAAACTGGCGAATTTGTAGGTTGGACAGGAATAAAATTTGTAAACGATCATACTGAAAACGGAAATACTAACTTTTTTGACTACGGATATCGACTTAGCGAAAAATTCTGGAATAAAGGTTTTGCAACCGAAGCATCCGTGTTTTGGTTAGATTATGGTTTCAAAAAAATGAAGATTGATAAAATGAATTCTTACACACATTCAGAAAATGGTGCTTCAAATCATGTTTTGCAAAAAGCAGGAATGAATTTTATTGCAGATTATCTTGATAAAGATAATGTTTACTGGAAATGGTGGCAAATGGAGAATCCTAATTTATAAATGAAAACAATAAAAATTGTTGGTGTTCCTGAGCATTTTAATTTGCCTTGGCACAATTGCATCGATGCAAGTAAATTTGAAAAACTAGGAATCAATTTGGTTTGGAAAGACATACCGGAAGGAACTGGCAAAATGTGTCAAATGCTTCGTGATGGTGAAGCCGATATAGCAGTCCTACTTTCTGAAGGAATTGTAAAAGATATTGTTGGTGGCAATCCGTCAAAAATTGTACAAGTATATGTAGAAAGTCCTTTAATTTGGGGAATTCACGTTGCTGCAAATTCTAGATTTAAGAAAATTTCAGATCTTGAAAATGCAAAAGTCGCTATATCTCGTTATGGTTCAGGATCTCATTTGATGGCTTTTGTCAATGCAAAAAAGCAAGGTTGGGATACTAATTCGTTGCAATTTGAAATCATTAATACTCTTGATGGTGCAATCGAAGCATTAACCAATGGTACCGCAGATTATTTTATGTGGGAACATTTTATGACCAAACCCATTGTAGATAAAGGTATTTTTAGAAGAGTTGACGATTGTCCAACGCCTTGGCCTTGTTTTGTAATTGCTGTTCGAAATGAAATTTTAGAAAAAAATAAAAATCAAATTACAAAAATTTTAGAAACCATTAATCATTATACCATAGGATTTAAAGAAATTTCAAATATCGACTACATATTAGCTTCAAAATACCATCAAAAACTTCCAGATATTCAAGAATGGTTAACGTTAACTCAATGGTCTCAAAAGTCTTTATCTGAAGAAATGTTAAACAAAATTCAAAATCAACTCTTTGACCTTAAAATTATTGATAAAAAAGGTACTTTTGCTTCAATTGTAAAAACAATCTAGTTTTTGCAATTTGCATAAAATGATAAAAACAGGAATACAAAAATTGCAACATATAAGAAGCAAATTTCAGGTAAAAAAACCTTGGGATACGATTATTATTTTTGCTTTAAATATTCTTATTGCCATACCAACTTTTATTATAGTTCATCAAAATATGATAGATTATGATTGGTATTTTAATATTGATAGGATTATTGTATTTGTTTTTATTTTAGGGATTATACAATTGGCATTAAGACTTTTAAGAACCATTATTATTATTTGTATTGCGTTTTATTTTGTTGCATTAATTATTGGAACGATTTCAGATACTTATGGTTTTGCAAGTGTTTATGATGATTATAGAAATATGGTTTTCTCAATGTCAAACAATCCAAATCCGCAAGATATTATTATTTCAAAATTGCTTCCTTTTCCTAATAAATCAAAGATTTTAAATGCCATTGAATTTGAAAATCCAAAAATTAGAGATTTTGCATTAATGGCAACCAATAAAGATTTTAAAAATATTAGAGGATATTCAAAATACAGGACTATCATTCAATGTTTTGCGGTTTTCAAAGAAATAAATTCAAAATGGAATTATGTTAGTGACCCAAAAGGAAGAGAATATATTGCAAATGCCACAGAATCGCTTCGTTATTTTTCTGGAGATTGTGACGACCATTCTATTTTAATGGCAGCTTGTGTCCGTTCTATTGGTGGCACACCAAGATTGATTCATACTGGAGGTCATATTTATCCTGAAATTCTTATAGGAAACAAAATCGATTTAGAAACCATCAATTATCTCATCAAAAAAGTACTTTTTATAGATGAAAGTAACGGAAAAACAATTCATTATCATAAAGATGAAAGAGGTCAAATTTGGCTAAACCTTGACTATACAGCCAAATATCCTGGCGGTCCATTTATGAGCGAAGAAATTCTTGGTGCTTTAACTCTTGAATGATTATTACTTAAAACAGATTATCAAATCCTTTTTTATATATTAGCCATCTAAACTAACCTTGCTTGTTATGAAGAAAATTTTAATTTTTGCATTTTTATATTTTAATTTTTCAAATGCCCAAGATACTTTACCAAAGTCTAAATTATTACATCGAAAAAATGAAGTTCGAGTTGATGTTTTATCTTTAATTAAAGATTCTAAATTAAATCTAACCTACGAACGATTTCTTGGGAAAAAAGTTTCAGTTGGTATTTCAGGAAATTCAAACAATAGCAACAAAATAAATGAAGATTTTGATTCTGGTAATCGAAACACCATTCCAAAATATGAAGTTATTCCTTTTGTTCGTTATAATTTTACAACCAGTGCCAATCGATATTATTTTATTGAACTTTTTGCAGCAGCAAATGGTGGAGATTTTAGAGAAACGATATTGCTTATAGATGAATTAAACAATAATTATTATCAAATTCAAAAATCGCAATATTCTGATTTTGCCATTGGCGGAAGTCTAGGATACAAATTTTATTTAAAAGAAAGAATTGGAGTTGAATTACTAGTTGGGTTTGGAAAAAACCTAATTGATACTGATAAAAGTCCTGATATTTTATCAAGAGTTGGATTAAGTTTAGGATATAGATTTTAAAAAAAAATATAATATGAAAACGATAAACTATTTCTTTTTTATGGCACTTGCAACAGTACTTATGGCAGCAGATTGCTCTAACAAAGACAGCGAATTTTATAATGATGTATTTGTAAAAGTACCTAATCTTGTTGAAATAGAAACTCAATCTAATTATTTTGTCAATGATATTTTATGGATAAATTCAGATAGTTTTTCAAGATATTTAGCTCAACCCAATACGACAAAAATACTAGATACTTATAAAACTACTGGTGGTGCATTGAGTTATAATTTTACTTATGTGTTAGAAAAACAAGTAGCTGGAGATGAGTGGATTGAAGTAGCTTTAGGTTCAAATTTAATCAATCAAAAAGGAATCTCAACCGAAGATGAAGGTTTTGTAAACGGAACTTGTAAATATAATGAAACAACTAAAAACTATGATTTTAAATCAGGAATAAAACTCACACAATCAGGAACATATCGTTTGAGTTTTGGTTATAACAGCACCTCTACAACAGGAGTTGAGTTACGATCAAATAGCATCGACAATAATTTATTTTTAAATATAGATTCTAATGTTTTAGGACTCAATGGCGATGGTTATTACTTGTTTTCAGTAAACTAATTTACCATTCTATCTCACTTTTACCATTTGATTTTAAATATGAATTGGTTTTGCTAAAATGCTTATTGCCAAACCATTTTCCTTGATTGGCACTCATTGGTGATGGATGACCTGTTTCTAATACTAGATGTTTTGTTCGGTCAATTTTCATCCCTTTTTTATGAGCAAAACTTCCCCAAAGCAGAAAAACTATGTGATCTTTCTCTTCAACTATTTTCTGAATTACAGCATCGGTAAAAATAGCCCAAGATAAATGTTTGTGACTATTTGGATTGTCTTTTCTTACAGTTAGTGTTGCGTTCAAAAGTAAAATTCCTTGTTTTGCCCAGCGTTCTAAATTTCCTGACGAAGGTTCGAAAATAGTATCAAAATCAGCATTTATTTCGCGATAAATATTGCGCAAAGAAGGAGGAATTCTAACACCATCATTTACAGAAAAGCACAATCCATTGGCTTCACCTTCTCCGTGATACGGATCTTGACCAATGATGACTACTTTTAAATCCTGAAAACTGCAAGCATTAAAAGCTGCAAAAATTAATTCTTTGGGAGGAAAACAAGTATACTTTTCATATTCAGTATCAATAGATTGCATCAAATCCTGAAAATAGGGTTTTTCTATTTCAGAATTTAATAGAAACTGCCAATCTGGATTAATTTTCATAATTAAAAAATTTATAGCAAAGTTCGGAAAGTTTTATGCAAAGTACTTACAAAATAATGGTTTTTAATAGCATAACTTCGTAACTTTGAATTCTTGCAATTCAAAACAAAAAATGATCTCCATAACCGAAAAAACACTACAAGATTTACAATTTCCAACGGTTTTAGAAACCTTATCTTCGATCTGTAATACTGATATTGGTAAACAAAAAGCACTTGAAATAGTTCCTTTTAATGACAAAGAAACATTAATGAAGGCTTTGTGGCAAACTTCAGAATATCTCTCTTCGTTTCAAAATAATAATGCAATTCCCAATCACGGATTTGATGCTATCACACACGAAATCAAATTTCTTGCTATTGAAGATAGTTTTCTTGAAGTGGGTAGTTTTAAAAAAATTGCAACTATTTCAGAAACTGTAAATATCCTATTGCAATATTTCAAAAAATTTGAAGAGTATTACCCTAATTTATTTCATAAATCTTCACAAGTAACTTTGACCAAAGAAATCATCAAGCTTATAGAAGAAGTTTTAGATAAATATGGTGAAATAAAAGACAATGCTTCGCCAGATTTACTCAATATCCGAAGAGATATGAATGTGGTTCGTGGTAAAGTAAATCAAAGTTTCGGAATGGCTTTGACGCAATACAATAGTTTAGGCTACTTAGATGAAATAAAAGAAAGTTTTGTCCAAAACCGTAGAGTATTAGCGGTTATGGCTATGTATCGTCGTAAAGTAAAAGGTTCTATTTTGGGAAGTTCAAAAACAGGAAGCATTGCTTATATTGAACCAGAAACTACACTTCATTATTCGCGTGAACTGAGTAATCTGGAATATGAAGAAAAAGAAGAAATTACCCGAATTCTCAAACAATTGACCAATGCAATTCGTCATTATCTTCCTTTATTGATTCAATATCAAGATTTTTTAAGTGATGTAGATGTTATTGCTGCAAAAGCTAAATATGCCAATAGAATAAATGGAATATTACCAACAATTACTGACGAAAGACGATTGTATTTTAGAAATGCCTTCCATCCTATTTTGTATTTGAATAATAAACAGAAAAATGAAATAACGCATCCACAAACTATAGAATTACAACATGAGAACAGAATAATTGTAATATCAGGTCCAAATGCAGGTGGAAAAACAATCTCTCTAAAAACAGTTGGTTTATTGCAATTGATGTTACAATCGGGTATTTTGATTCCTGTACATGAACGAAGCGAAACATTTTTATTTGATAGAATTCTAACAGATATTGGAGACAATCAATCTATTGAAAATCATTTGAGTACATACAGTTATCGATTAAAGAACATGAACTATTTTTTGAAAAAGTGCAACCGAAAAACGCTTTTTCTAATTGATGAATTTGGAACAGGTTCAGATCCTGAATTAGGTGGAGCTTTGGCAGAAATTTTCTTAGAAGAATTTTATCATCGTGAAGCTTTTGGTATTATTACAACCCATTATTCAAATCTAAAAATACTAGCAAATGAGTTGCCTTTTGCTACCAATGCTAACATGCTTTTTGACGAAAAATCATTAGAACCATTATACAAATTGGCATTAGGTCAAGCTGGAAGCTCTTTTACTTTTGAAGTTGCTCAGAAAAACGGTATACCATTTGGACTTATCAATCGTGCCAAAAAGAAAATAGAAGTTGGTAAAGTGCGATTTGACAAAACTATTGCAACACTGCAAAAAGAGCGTTCAAAAATGGAAAAAACGTCTCAAAATCTTAAAGAGGAAGAATCTAAAGCTCGAGAAGAAAGCAAAAAAATGGAAACCATAAATGTAAAAATAAAACAAAAACTAGAGAGTTATCAAGAGTTGTACGATAGCAATCAGAAAATTATTTACATAGGTCAGAAAATTGAAGATATTGCTGAGAAATATTTTAACACCAAAAATAAAAAAGTACTTATAGCCGAATTTCTAAAAGTTATTGAAATTGAAAATTCAAAACGTAAAAAAGCATCAGCAAAAGAAGTTCAAGTAAAACAAGAGCAAAAAAAAGAAATTATAAAGGAAGTTATAGTAAAGGTTGATGAAATAAGAGCTGCAAAAAAAGAAAGAAAATTAAAAGCCAATCTTGTTGTAGAAAAATCAAAACCTGTACTTAAAATTGGAGATAGGGTAAGAATGTTTGATGGAAAAGCCATAGGAACTATCGATAAAATAGAAAAAAACAAAGCAGTTGTAAACTATGGTGTCTTCACTTCTACCGTGAGTTTAGAAGTTTTAGAATATGTTGAATCAAAAAAATAATTGTGAAGATGGAGTTTCCAAAAGATAAAAAAATAATTCTATTTGATGGTGTATGCAATTTATGCGAACAATCTGTTCAGTTTATCATTAAACACGACAAAAAAGATGTTTTTAGATTTGTAGCATTACAATCAGAACTTGGAAAAAAAATCACGCATTATATAGGTTTAGAAAATAATAACATTGATAGTATTGTACTATACATTCCTGGTGTAGCCTATTTTTATAAATCGAATGCAGCTTTAGAAATAGTCAAAGACTTAGATGGCGTTTTTCAATTTGCTACTTTTTTCAAAATCTTACCAGTAGGATTTCGGAATATGATTTATGATTATATTGCAAAAAACAGATACAAATGGTATGGAAAAAAAGACTTTTGTTTACTTCCTTCAAAAGAATTAAAAACTAAGTTTTTGGAATAAACAGTAAAACTATTTTTGAAGGTAATTTCAATATTATTTTCTGAATTGATTCTGAAACAAAGGTTTCAAGATATGTTACAATTAAATACGAGATAAAACATAAAAGCACAATTGGTATAATTGGCAACAGTATATTTGGGATTGGTAATGATAATTGATTTATTTTGCATATTAATGATATCAAAGCATTTTCGTGAATTAAATACAATGGATAACTGATTAAACCAAAAAACAACAAAAACTTATTTTTTAAAATATTTCTTGTTTTATCAAAACAAATAGGAATAATAAAAAGTGTCAAAATAAAGACAATATAAAGCAATGCACCAGTATCATTAAAATATTTATACATTTCAATAAAACTTACCACAATACTAAGTAAAATATATTTTAACTGATTGTTTACAAAGTATAAATAAGCTAATGAACCACTTGCAAACCATCCAAAATATTCAAAGGATAGTATGTGTGAGAAAGTAAATACATATCTTATTTTAAAATAATCGGCAACAATTGAGACTATAAAAAGTAAAAAAATTGTAACAATAGCTTTAATTCTACCCAATAAAAAATAAGATATTCCAAATATAAAATAAAATTTAAATTCAACAAACAAAGACCAAAAAGCACCTTCAATTGGATTCAATTTTATTCCTAATAAAGTTTTTAACAAACTAGTATCAAAAAACAACAATCCTGGAATTATAGTTTTTAGTTCCGGAATTCCCATTGGTCGTTCTTTTAAAAAGTGAGAAGTAGAATATACTAATATTGTAGCAATAAACATTGCAGGAAATAAACGCAACCATCTTTTGTAAATAAATTGTAAAAAAGTTTTGCTTTTTTCTAAAGACATTAAGATAACAAAACCTGAAATTAAAAAAAACAATTGAACTCCCAAATAACCGTATTTAAAAATATAAAAATCGCTATATTCATTTCCGTAAGGTACAATTTTAGGATATCTTGAATACGTATGAAAACATATAACAAGTAGTATTGCAACTCCTCTTAAACCATCTAAAAATTCAATTCTTTTCATATTCTTTTACAATGAAAATATATTTTTACTTTTTTACAACCCTAAATGTTCCTGTTTTATCATTTTCAAAAATAACTTTCAGAAAATAAGTATTTTGATTTAAGTTTTCAATATAAATGGTTTCAAGATTACTATTAATTTCTTTTTTTTGAAAAATCAATCTTCCTAAAACATCAAATAATTCATAACTTTTTACTGCTAATTCACTATTTGAAAAGGTTAATTTTGAATCGGTTGGGTTTGGAAAAATAGTGGTAGATGTCTCATAATTAATGTTTTCAGTATTTGATAATGTTGCTGTAGAAGCAGTCCAGCTTGAGGCTAAACTATTGTCTAAATTAATATCAATAAGATTTAAATACGCACCATTGCCATCTGCATCTATTGGCCAAGGATTTGTATCTGTATACTCAACTTGGTCAATAACATTGCCATAAGCATCAGTAAGAGTTAACTTTTGAGATTTGTTGGATAAATTTCTTGTAAAAACACCAAAAGGTACAAAGCCATATTCTTGGGTAAAAGTACTAGCATTACTTGCTAAATAAAGTATAGAATTTGGTAACATTGTACTGTTTTCAGGAAAATTATACGTGATACCTAAATCTTTAAAATAATAGCCTGTTAATGCAACTGAGGTATTGCTATTGTTTGTTATTTCTATAAATTCTAAGTCATTACTGGTATTTGTACCAATAGGCATTGGGTTATAATTTATTTTAGAAATTACAATTTTTGGAGTAATTGGAAATGAGCAATTTGAAGTTACACTTAAATTAGAATTCATCCAATTAATTCTAGTTTGAATCCAAGATTTTAAGTTAATTATTGTTTCATTATAATTCCCAATTGTATTCCATCTTTGATTTTCTCTATTACTTGACTCTGTTAATTGGTCCGAAAGATTATCTATTACATTAGCAATTTTGGCATAATTTAAAGGTTGGTTTGTAGCTGAAACTTCATTCCATCTTTTAGACATATAACATTTATAAATAGGATTTATAAAAAGATTTTTCCAAAAACTAGCACCAACATTATCTCCATTATCAAATTGCCAAATATCTGTGTGACTTCTATCTCCAAAAACATCTAAACCATATGCCAAATTAAAATCCCAGATTGGACCAGCTCTCAACTTTCCATTTCTGTCTTTATGAAAATAAGTACTAAATTGATAACTGTCTACATTTGAAGCTAATTCGCAAAGTATCATATAATCTATAAAACTTGGAATATCAATTTTTGAAGGAAAACCAGTTGTAATTGAAGCGTTTTGAGCAGAAACTAAAGCGTTTAAATCACTAAACTGATTGTAAATATAATTGTTCTGTTCAACTGTAATTACATTTGGATTCGGACTATCATGAATAAAATCAACATCAACACCAGAAGAAGTAAAAAATGACCAAGCAATTGTATCACCGTTTGGTTTGTCACATTTTGTAATATATCCGCCAGTTACATTTGGAAATGTAATATCTGAAGTTGCCATTTTTTGAATATTGACTCTATTTGAATCAATTTTTATTTTTTCTGTTAAAAGATATAATCCTTTATAGTCTCCATTAATAATGACTTCACAATACTTTCCGTGTGGTGCATAATCTCCTAAATTATTGGATAATGAATAAGACAAATAATCTCTAATAAGAGACGAATCAAAAGCTAACGAATTCAAAATCCAGTCATTTTCTGATGGCATTTCTAAAACACTTACATTATTATTAGTACTATCATCATCTTGTAAAGTGGTCAAACTATATGGCTTTTTGTCTAAAAATTGTGAAGTAGACCCTTTAATTTTAATTTTTATTCTACCATTATAATTCAAAAAATCTGCTGAATTAACATCTGTTAGATAATTTCTAGCACCATTTGGTCTATAAATTATTTTCATAGATGCCACTATTTTTGGGTCTACAGGAATTTCTGTAAGCTGACCAGTATCTGGGTTAATATCTGTTGATATTATTACAATTGGTAAATTACTATCTATAAATTGTTGTGCAGATAATGTAAATGAAACAAATAGTATAAAAATATAAGTTAATAATTTCATTTAAAATATTATAAATTTGTTATTGTTAATACTACTTTTCTAGTGTAAATTTTTCACTTTATCCTGAGGAACAACAGTTGCAAAATCTTTTACCAATCGATCTGCATAATCATCAAGCAATTCTAAAATTCTTTCTTTTTTATCTGATTTAACAACTAATCCAGCATGATAATCCAAAGGAACTTTAAAACAAACTTCTGAATCTGAAAATGCTAATAAATCTGGATGTTGAAATTTAGAAAGTGTCAAAACTATTCCTGCATATCCTTTTTTTACCTTTGGCAATTTATATTCTAAACCTTTAACCAAAGCATTTTCTATTGTTGCCCATTCAGACCACAAATTTATATCAGATGCAGCTGCAACCATTTCGGCAAGATGTGCACCACCTACTCTAGACGATGTTTCTAGGAAATATATTTTTCCGTCTTCTTTACATTTAATATATTCTGAGTGTGCTGCACCATGTTTTAATCCAAAACCTTTTATAACTTGTTCGTTACACTTTTTTATAGCTTTATCATCGTCTGAATTGTATTCGATATTTGCACTTCTAAAAATCCCACCACCTTGTGAAATTTCCATTGGAGTTGCTAGATATTTTGAAGTTATACTAAATATAATTTTTCCGTCAAGAATCAAACTATCACAATGATAGACATCGCCAGGACGAAATTGTTCTACCAAATATTTAAACCGATTGTTCCCCATTTCGTTAATATGCAACCATAAATCTTCTTTGTTATGCACTTTTATAATACCTGATGCAGATGCTTCGGAACGAGGTTTTAAAACCCAAGGTGCAGGAATTGTATCAGCAAAAGTATTGATATCGTGGTCATTGAATAAAGAACAGAAATTAGGATTCGAAATACCACAACTTTTGGCACGCATTCTCATAGCTAATTTGTCTCGAAAATAGCGCCCTGTAGTTTGTCCCATTCCATCAATGCGAAGATTCTCACGCAAGTAAGTTGCTTTTTCAACATCAAAATCATCAAGAGCAACAATAGAATCTATTTTATGGTTTTTCATTAAATTACTCACGCCAAGATATAGATGTTCTAAATTCCAATCTACATCTTGACCTTCCATAAAAAATACTTGATCGATATAGTCAAAAGGCCAAGGTTTGTCACGTAATTTTTCGGTAGTTACCAAGAAGACAGTATTGCCTAATTTTTTTAATTCTATTAAGAAATCTGCACCTTTGAAATAGTTTGAGATGCATACAAAAGTTTTAGGTGTATTTTTCATACTATGATAAGTTTTCAATAAATTGAGTTAATAAATGAACGCCATAGGCTGTTGCGTGTTTACTTTTTGCAAATTCGTCATCACCAAAAGCAACACCAGCAATATCAAGATGTGCCCAAGCTTTATGCTCATTTGTGAAGAATTCTAAAAATTTTGCTGCCGATATTGCTCCAGCTACAGGTTTTCCAGAATAGTTTTTGACATCAGCAATATCACTTTCAATATCTGATTTGTAACAATCCCAGAGAGGCAATTGCCACAAACGCTCTCCAATAACATCTCCTGATTCTTGCAATTTTTTAGAAATTGATTCATTATTGGTGAACAATGCAGCACATTCATATCCAAATGTGCCAACACTACTTCCTGTAAGTGTAGCAATATCTACAATAATATCAGGATTAAAATTCTTTATTAAATAAGATAAACCATCAGCAAGAATCAATCTTCCTTCGGCATCAGTGTCTATAATTTCTATAGAATGACCACTATAACTTTTGATAACATCGCTTGGTAAAAACGATTTATTATCAACTGAATTTTCGCAACAAGGTACAATTGCAGTAACAGCAATAGGCAATTGTAAATCTGCAATAAGTTGCATCGCTCCAAAAACAGCTGCACCACCTGCCATATCACATTTCATTTGCACCATTCCAGCAGTTTTTATATTCAAACCGCCAGTATCAAAAGTAATTCCTTTACCTACAAGTCCAACATGTTTAATTTTTGAAGTAACATTTTCAGGTTTATATTGCATAATGACAAATTGAGGTTCTTTGTCGCTACCTTTTCCTACTGATAAAAAAGCTTCTAAACCTTCAATTTTGCTAGCATCATCACCCATAACTTGTGTTGAAAATCCAAATTCTTTTCCGGATTCTTGAGCCCAATTCGAAAGATATTTTGGTGTAACAACATTTGGTGGTAAATCGACCAAATAAAGTATTTCTATTTGAGCTTTGGCAATTTTCACAGCTCTTTTAATAACTTCTGAATAATCTTTTTTTGAAAGTATAGACAAAACAAAATCATCTTCAAGCATTGGATGAATTTCTTTTTTCTTAAAATGACCTAAATTATAAGTTCCTAAAAACAACCCTGAAATAGCTGCTTCCATTTGGTTTAAAGAAAAAGGTTCCGGTGTTACCAAAGCTACTGCAACACTAAAATGTTCTTTTTGTTTGCTTGCTATTCTTCTAAAAATTGTTTTTAGAGATTTGTAGTTGATATCCTTTCCTAATCCAATAAAGACATAAGTATTGTCATTTTTTTCGGCTATATAATGAGTATCCTTTTTGCCATAAAAAACTTTTGAAGATATCGACAATTCTTCAAATTCTATCGGAATTAAACTTTTCTCGTAGGTTTCGAAAACAGGAATTAGAATAGTTCCTTTGAAATTGTTGAGATTTTCTATTTTATGTGTTTTCATTACTAATTGTCTTTGGTGTCAAAAAATAGCCATTCTATGGCTTTAGGAAACTCATCACTCCAATAGATTTCGTTGTGTTTTCCTTTCATATTAATACTCATTTTAATTTTCATTTTGTCTTCAACAAATTCATTTTGAATCATATTTTTTTTAAATTTCTTGATATGTTCTATCATTGTTTCGCTTTCATCTCCACCACCGTACAAATATATTTTGGTATCTCCGGGTTCAGAGAAATCGATGTTGGTAAAATCCATTTTTGGAATAACCCATAACGAAGGAGAGAAAATCATCAGTTTCCCATAAACCTCAGGATACATCAATCCGCTATAGATACTCACCAAACCTCCCATTGAGCTACCACCAATACCGGTATTTTCTCGTTCTGGTTTTGTTCTGTATTTCTCATCAACAAAGGGTTTTAAGGTATCAGTAACAAAACGAATATATTTTTTGCCTTGTCCTACTCCTAATAATGTTTTGCCTACATTATACTCTTTGATGCGATCGTGTTCTGCGTGTTCAATGGCAATAATAATGATTTTTCCTATTTTATATTCTGACATTACAGCAAGTTTTTTATCTATTTCCCAATTGCCATATTGTGCTTTTTCGTTAAATAAATTTTGAGCATCTTGCAAATACATTACAGGATAATGTTCAGAAGATAGATCATAATCGTGAGGTAATAAAGCCCAAACTTTTCTTTTTTTGTTGAGTTGCGGCATTTCAAATTCTTCTGAAATCAACTCTACTTTTGGCAGAAAATTAGGTTTAAAAGGCAACCAATTTTTTCGCCATTTGTCTACATGTTCTTTGATAACTCCTTTGTGTTGTTTGCTAATTCTATTTTCTGTTCGATTGCCATATTTGTCAATTTCTACTTCACTCCAATCGCCTTTGGTAAATTTGTATTGCAACTCTTTTGGGAAATTAAAATCTGCAGAAAATTTAAAATGATACAATCCCGAACCAATTTTTTCCATCTCAAATTTGAGGTCTTGAGTATGCCACTGATTAAAATTTCCTGAAATATAAACAGGTCGATCATCGTCTTCTTCGGTGGTTAGTAGTATATTGAGTTGTGGTTCTTCTATTTCATTTTCAATAGAATGAAGACCACTTGAGGTTTTAGAATTCATATTAAATGCAAAAAACTATATTATAACTTTATAAAAAGTAAATATAGTTTTTTGAATCTTTAAAAAAAAGAAAGTTTTACATAAAAAAAATAAAACTTAATCCTTTTCAACTTCGTTAATATCTGAAGTATTTGAAGTTGGATTTTCTATAGTTGCTCCAGTATTTTCTCTAATTTCGGTATGACGAATTTCGCCTCCAGATGTTCCTACTTCTTTAGCAATTATAACAGCGACAACTGCTATAACTAGAATTGCATAAGAAACTACATTTGCTCGTACATGATTTTTTACATTGGTATACAATCCTGCTATTGAAAGCAATCCTAATAGATATGAAATTATCGCTAGTTTTTCGGCAATTTCTTCATGTTCATGAATAATTTTTTTGCCTACAGTTGGCATATCTTCTACCATTTCTTCTGCACCTTCACCAGTAAACATGCTTGCAAATGCAAATATGGCAGCAACAATAAAAATTACATAAGCTGTATTTTTGATTGTATTGTTTTTCATAACCATTCCTGTAATAAGAATTCCTAATCCAAAAATAGGTCCTAAAATCGGAAAATGATTTATAATAAGATGTAAGTGTGCGTCAGTCATAAGTGGTGGTTTTAATTTACTATATTTTTTTGTTACTTTTGTATAAAAATACTACATATAATGCAATTTATAAAAAAATACATTCCTTTTTATTATTTATTCTTTTTTTATCTACTATTAAACTTTGTACTTAGAGTCATTTTACTTTTTCATCCTATTACACAAAGTAGTTTTAAGTTTGTTGAATTGATTAAAATCTTTTCGTTTGGATCAATTACAGATATGTTTGTTTTTATAGTGGCAAGCCTAATTCTAAGTTTATATTTATTGTTTCTATCAAATTCAAAATATAACAAACCTTTGGGTTATATTATTTTTGGAACTTTATGCGCATTACTAATTTATGTATCATTTTTCAATACAATTCTCAATGAATATGGTGGTTCATTACCAGAAATCGGAATTGGTTTTATTGCTTTAAAAACCATTTTATTCGGATTATTACTTTTTTTACCCAAATACAGAAGCACAATTCGTTTGGTTTTGTTTTCTATTGCCATTTTTATTTTTTCGTTGGTATTGATTCAAAATACAATTAGTGAATTCTTTTTTTGGAATGAGTTTGGCGTACGATACAATTTTATAGCTGTAGATTATTTGGTCTATACCAATGAAGTTATAGGAAATATTATGGAATCTTATCCAGTTATTCCATTGTTTACTGGAGTTGGAATTTTAACTGCAATTGCTACTTATTACATTGTCAAAAAATCAAAACTATTTTTAGAAAATCTTCCAACATTTTCAGATAAAATAAAAAACTTGACACTTTATATTGCTTTATTTATAATATCATTATTAGTGCTTCCTTTTTTGTCACAACAAGAAAATTCGCAGAATGTTTTTGTAAATGAATTGCAATCTAACGGAATGCAACGTTTTTATTCTGCTTTTATGAATAGCGAATTAGATTATTTTAAGTTTTATAAAACCTTGCCAGAAGAAAAAGCCTTTCAATTATTAAACAATCAAATAGCCGGTATTTCAGAAAGTTCTTCACTTAGAACTATTAAAAGTGATACGCTAGAAATTCACAAAAATGTGGTTTTAATTACAATAGAAAGTTATAGTGCTGATTTTATGAAAGCCTACGGAAATCAAAACAATATAACTCCGTTTTTAGATTCGTTAGCAACACAAAGTTTACAGTTTACCAATTTATATGCTGTAGGAAATAGAACCGTAAGAGGTCTTGAAGCGGTAACGTTATGTTTGCCTCCGACTGCTGGCGAAAGTGTAGTGAAGCGCAAAGACAATAAGAACAAATTTTCAACAGGTTCTATTTTCAAGAAAAAAGGATATGCTGTGAAATATTTATATGGTGGTGATGCTTATTTTGACAATATGGAAGACTTTTTTACAGGAAATGGTTACGATATTATTGATAAAAAAACTTTTAGTCCACAAGAAATTTCATTTGCAAATGTTTGGGGAGTTTGTGATGAAGATATGGCAAATAAAGCAATAAAAGTAATGAATGAAGAAGCAAAAACAGGAAAGCCATTTTTTAATCATTGGATGACAGTAAGCAACCATAGACCATTTACTTATCCAGAAGGTAAAATTGACATTGATCCACACGCAAAATCTCGTGATGGTGGTGTAAAATATACCGATTATGCTTTGCATAAATTCTTTGCTATGGCACAAAAACAAAGTTGGTACAACAATACTGTATTTGTAATTCTTGCCGATCATTGTGCTTCAAGTTCAGGAAAAACAGAGTTGCCATTAGATAAATATAGAATTCCAGCAATGATTTTTGCACCAGGATTTATCAAACCATCTGCAAATAATTTGTTGGTATCTCAAATAGATTTGATGCCAACATTATTTGGCTTATTGCATTTTTCTTATGAAAGTAAATTTTACGGTCAAGATGTTCTAAAAACTGAATATAAACAACGTGCTTTTATTGCAACCTATCAAAATTTGGGTTTAATAAAAGATAATGTTTTAACAATTATTTCACCGGTTAGAAAGTCAAAACAATTTGATTTAGTTCTACAACCAGTTATGGGTATTTCTAATGATTTTCAAATACATTATGATGAAAAGCCAATTTCTAAAGCTCGCATTGATTTAATTGACGAAACTGTTTCCAATTATCAAACAGCTTCTGAAATTCTAAAAAACAAAAAATACCAACGTTAAAACAATGTAATTCTTATCAGGTATTATTAGAGTCCTTGATGCAATATTAATTGTATTTCTCTATTTTTTTTTAAATTTAGGTAGGGTATTTCATAGAATTATTGTTATATTAAAAACAAAAAATTATGCTTAGTAAAAGATTTAATGTTGTAACTTTAGTAGCAGCGACATCACTATTTAGTGCATTATCATTATTGGTCTATTCAAAAATTATTATTAATAAGCAAAAAAATCAAAATGAATCAGAAAAAGTTTCTGATAATTTTGATTCATCATGCGAAACTGTTGTACATCGTTTAGACGGTTACGAATTGATTAAACCTATATTATATAATGCACAAACGTGTGAGTCTAGTAGGTTAAATAATTTAGAAATAAAAATAAATGAAGTTATAAAGAAATTTCAAAATGAAGGAGTTCTTGACCACGCCTCTATTTTCTTTAAAATAATTAACACTCGAGAATTTATTAATATAAATCCTGAGCAAAAATATCATCCAGCTTCTTTAATAAAACTTCCAATATTGATTACCTATTTGAAAATGGAAGAGAATTTTACTGGAATTTTAAATAAAGAATTAGTTTTTCATTTACCTAAAAATGGATTACCATCTCAGACTTATAATTCAAAACAAATTGTACCTGAAAAAAAATATACTGTTCGAGAATTATTAAAATATATGATTGCATATTCAGATAATAATGCTACTTATTTATTGAACAATAATGTAGATTTAGTTGCTTTCAAAAAAATGTTTTCTGATCTTGAATTAGTAGTTCCAGATGTTCAGGATATGAATTTTCAGATTACATCAAAAGATTATTCGGTTTTTTTAAATGTGATATATAATGCAGGTTATTTAAATATTAAAAATTCAGAATATGTTGCAGAACTTTTAAAAGAATGTGATTTTGTTGACGGTATTCAAAAAGGTTTGCCAAACGATATCAGGCTTATTCATAAATTCGGAGAATGGGGTTCAGATACTAATATTCAATTGCATCAACTTTCAGAATCTGGTATTGTTTATTTAGGTGACTCTCCTTATTTATTGACAATAATGACACAAGGTAATGATGTAAAAAAACTTCCAGAAGTGATTGCAACTATCTCTAATCTAGTTTATTATTATCAGAAAGAAAACAATAAAAGTAGTACTTAAGTAATAGAAACAAAAAATACTGTATTTGTAATGTTGTGAAAATATTTATATAACTTTTATTTCTAGAAGTAGTTACTTATATTTAACCTTTGATTTTACTATTTTAAAACTTTTGAATTACTTAGTTAAAGCATTCCATTGTATTTTCTCAAAAACCATTCACAAGTTAGAGAAAGTGCAATAAGAACCAATAACCACTTCCAATCTATGAGAGGAGTTTTTTTTACGATAGCTTTTTGTATTGCTT
>JAYTVI010000236.1:0-10028 GCA_043744095.1 Flavobacterium sp. | reverse complement strand
TATTAACTTATAATGAGCCAAAGGACGCACAATATTCTCAAATAAATTTTGTAGATATGCCCAATGCTGTTCAGTCTGAAGTTTCGGTTACCAATATCACGAATCTAAAAATGACTGACCCAGATTATTTTGCAACCATAGTAGCAAATCAGGTTTTGGGTGGTGATTATGATGGATATTTAAATGCCAATTTAAGAGAAAAACACGGCTGGACATATGGAGCTGGATCTAATGTAAATGGTACAAAATATGTTTCTCGTTTTATTGCTTTTACTCAAGTTAGAAATGCTGTAACTGATAGTGCGGTAACTGAAATGCTAAAAGAAATAAAACGCATTAGAACTGAAAAAATTAGTGATGAAGTTTTAAGTAGGGTCAAAGCAGGATATGTTGGAAAATTTGTAATGCAAATAGAGAAACCTCAAACGATTGCATCTTATGCTTTGCGAATGAAAACCCAATCATTACCTGACGATTTTTATCAAAATTATATAAAGAGCATTAATGCTGTTTCTGCCGATGATGTGATGCGAGTTGCCAATAAATATTTGCTAGAAGACAAATTCAAAATTATTGTTGTCGGAAAAGGATCTGATGTAATTCCTGGTCTCGAAAAATTAAATATTCCGATTTTCTACTTTGATAAATTTGGAAATCCAATAGAAAAAAGTAATGCAAAAAAAGAAATTCCAGCTGGAGTTACAGCCAAATCAGTAATCGATAATTATATAAAAGTAATTGGTGGCGAAAAAGCTTTAAAAAATATTAAATCAATCTACACACTTTCTTCTGGAACAATACAAGGAACACCTCTTGAATTGACTTCAAAAACCACATCAAACAATAAACAATTGCGAGAAATAAAAGCAATGGGAATGTCAATGATGAAACAAGTTGTAAACGAAAAAGGCGCTTATGTTGTACAACAAGGAAAAAGAAAAGACTTGTCTGGTGAAGAACTTGCTGATATGAAAGCAGGAGCAAACCCATTTGACGAATTATCATTGTCAAATAAAATTGGAATATCTCTTGAAGGAATTGAAAACATGAATGGTAATGATGCTTATGTAATAAAAGATGGTAAGACAAGTTTATATTACGATATTCAAACAGGACTGAAACTTGCAGAATCAAAAACTATGGAAACAGGAGGACAGCAAATAGAACAAACCACAAATTTTGGAGATTATAAAGAAGTAAAAGGAATAAAAGTTCCATACAAAACTACAATTAATATCGGAATGGAAATAGAGCTAACAACAACTGATGTAAAATTCAATGAAGGTGTAAGTGATATAGATTTTCAATAAAAAAAATAAAATTTTATAACTAAGAGCTATCAAATCTATTGGTAGCTTTTTTTATTTTTTGCTAGAAAGATACACACCTATCAAAATGATAAAAGCACCAATAAACTGAACTGGAGTTAACATTTCGTTATCTAACAAACCCCAAAAAAACGCTACAACCGGAATTAAATAAGTAACAGAAGTTGCAAAAACTGGAGAAGACATTTGTATTAATTTGAAAAATAGAATATTCGCAATTCCAGTTCCGACAACGCCCAAAATAAGGATAAAAAATACGGAATGTTGCACTTTCGGAATTTCAACAACCTCAAAAAACCCAGAACAATACAAAATAAGCAATGCAGGAAACAACATTACCGTAAAATTTCCGGTAGAAATACTCAACGGACTTAAATCTGACAAATGCCTTTTGATTAAGTTTACATTGGTTGCATAACATAAAGAAGCAATCAAAACCAATACCGCATAACTATAGTTTTGTTCTGGATGATGCATTGCACCATTCAAAATTAATAACGCACTACCAATAAGTCCGATAATAACACCAAGAATTTGACTTCTTCTAAAGTCTAATTTAAAAACCAAAGCACCTAAAATCAAAGTATTTAATGGCGTTAACGAATTGAGTATCGAACTTACAGAACTATCAATTTGAGTTTGAGCTATAGCAAAAAGATAAGCAGGAATAAAAGTACCAAACAGTGCAGTTAAAGCAATATATTTCCATTGATGAAACGGAATTAATGGCAAACTTTTAAAACCAATAATCAATAAAAAAAATGAAGCAAAAATCATTCGTAAAGAACCCAATTGAAAAGGATTCAATCCTACCAATCCTTTTTTTATCAAAATAAATGAACTTCCCCAAATTAAGGCTAAAACTATCAAGAAAAACCATTTGAGTTGTTTAGGGTTCATTTTTTTAACTTTCTAAGTACCAAATTTTGTAAAAATTTTATGATTAACCATTTCTTTTTTAAGTTATTTTTGTCTCAGAAATAAAATATTTCATAATAACGACAAATCCAGTTAATTATAAAAACATGAAATCAATAATAGCAATACTAACAACAAGTTTGATTTTTATTAGTTGTAAACAAACAGGAAGTGCATCAAAATCTGAAAACAATGATGTTTTGGCAACTACAGAAAAAGTAGCTATCAATCCAAAAAATCTTCAAACGGCTAGTTTTACAATCGACGGAATGACTTGTGCTATCGGTTGTGCAAAAACAATAGAGAAAAAATTATCAGAAACACAAGGAGTTCAAAATGTAACTGTAGATTTTGACAAAAAAGAAGCTACGGTTTCTTTCGATTCTGGTATGCAAAATCCAGAATCTTTGCAAAAAATAGTTGAAGCTACAGCAGATGGAAAAACGTATAAAGTTTCTAATATCAAAAAAGCATAAAAATAATTAGAATACTTACTTATAAAAAAAGAGAACTGAAAAGTTCTCTTTTTTTATTTCCATCGCAAACTTTCCATTAAAGTTTGCATATCGTTTTTGATGTAACTTGTTGCAGGCATTATAGAATCGAAGTTGGGTTTCGCATAAAAATAAACCGAACAATCTATAAAATGTTTTACACTATCTGTAGCGTAAAACTGAGCATTTGTTGCGGCATTCCCGTTTACTTGATAAAACATCCCATAAACTTTATTTTTACTATTTATAAAAGGTTGCTCTAAGATATCGTCTGCTTTTATAACGTGCTCATAAGTGAGTTTTTGTGCGTCTTTCAAAAGCAAATTGATGTTGTTTGAAACCGGTTTGTAACTCAAATAAATAGTTGCCTTCATCTTAGGATAATCAATAGTAAAATTGCAACTCGTTTTTTCTTTAATCACAGCTTCTGAATTCATTTCAAAAGTAAATGGACAATTATTTTCAAAATGTACATATTCAGCAATAGGATATTCTAAGCTTAATTGTCCTGAGGGTTTTGGTAAAACCTCCTTTTTGCATCCGATAGTAATAAAAAGCAGTATAAATAAAAAAGAAAAAGGCTTCAATTTTTTAAACATAAGAGAGTTTTAATACGGCAAATCGTTTTCGGGCAATGGGTTATTTGGAGCTTCAAAATTTGAATTTTTTATCTCAGAACTTGAAAAAGCTTTTTGAGATTCAGTATCCTTTTTTGTAGTCAAGAAGGTAAATTCGGTTACTTGTATTTCGGTTGTATATTTGGTAACACCATCCTCTGTTTGCCATTGCCTAGATTTTATTCTTCCTTCTACAAATATTTTATCTCCTTTTGATAGATATTTCTCGCATATTTCGGCAGCTTTGTTTCTTACAACAAGATTATGCCATTCTGTTGAGGTAATTTTTTCATTAGTAGATTTGTTAATATAGGTTTCGTTGGTAGCCAATGGAAATCTTCCAATGCAGTTGCCTCCATCAAAATAGTGCATCTTGATATCTTCACCAAGATGACCTATTAACATTACTTTGTTTAACGTTCCGCTCATTTTTGTGGTATTTAGTAAATCAAAATTACTTATTTTTTTTACAAATCAGTATGCAATTCCTCATATATTTTAAAACCAACAAATGATTTTTTTTAAATTTTAACATTTATTACACTTTTAAGGTAAAACCACCTCTTTTTATATAGATAGTTTTACCATGTATTAATACAAGTACAGGAATTCCTAAAATTTATTTTTTAACCCGTAACGCATTGACAAAAATGTAGTTACACTGAAAACCATTGTCTTATTTTAATACTTAACATTATGAAATCAACGATTCACGAAAACCAAGAAAACAATAGATTTATCTTGAGTAAAAAATTAGTTTACTACTTCGCAATTATTACATTATTAGTTTCATTAGCATCATGCACAGCAGATGATTTACCTACCGAAAAACCAATAAAAAAGGAATTATCAACTATGGCAAAAGAAGGTGATATTGTTCCTCCAGGAACACTACCTCCACCAAGATAATAATAAATAATTACAAAGGGACAATAAAAATTGTCCCTTTGTAATTTAATTTATTAATTTTGAAGATAATATTTTATCTTTTGAAAAAAAATCTACTATTAATATTTATTTTATTCTTTTTTTTAAATTGTAATAAACATAAAAAACAGAATTCAATAACTTCCTTAAATGATAGTTCATCTTTCATTAAAAAAGACTCGCTTGATAAAGAGCTAAAAAAACTTAATACTAATAAGTATGATACTATAATTAGAAATAAAACATTAAATATTGCTTATTTATACGGTTTAAATCAAAATTTAAAAAAATATTATATAACTTCAAAAATTGTAGAAAAAAAATCTACAATAAATCAAGACACATTAGGAGTAATCTTAGCCAATATGAATATTGGTTATTATTTTTCTAGTAAATTTAATAATGATAGCGCTTATTTTTACTACACAAAAGCTCAAAAATTATCATTAAAAATTAATAGTAAACCATTATTAGAAACTATAATTCAACGAAAATCAGATATTCTTTGGAGTCAAAATAATTTTGCAGAAGCAGAAAAAGAAGCAATAAAAGCAGTTAAAATTGCAGTTAAAAAAAACAACTACGAATCAATGTATGATTGTTATGTAACAATCGCCAATTCGTTAGTTGGAATGAAAAATGAAAGTAAAGCATTACAATATTACAATAAAGCATTGAAAATAACTGATAAAATAAATTCAACCACTTTATATGGTGGATACAAATGGCAAATATATATTTACATTGCTCTAATCTACCAAAAACAAAACGAACATCAAAAAGTAATTAATTATATAAACGAGAAAACTGACTTATATGATATTAAAAAAAAAGACATAAAAATTTATTCTTATTTATCAAATACACTTTCCTTTTCTAAATTCAAACTTGGTGATAAAACCACTGTAAATCAATTTAATGAAACGTTAAAAATTGGTGACAGTTTAAAATTTGCACCTATACAAGTAACTTCCAAAACCTATCTTGGCGAATATTATCTAGCTCAAAAAGATAGTGCAAAAGCCAATTTTTATTTAAAAGATGCTCAAATATTGGCGCATCAAAACAATATTTTTG
This sequence comes from Flavobacterium sp., assembly GCA_043744095.1. Classification (GTDB taxonomy): domain Bacteria; phylum Bacteroidota; class Bacteroidia; order Flavobacteriales; family Flavobacteriaceae; genus Flavobacterium. Next base: position 4,667 of record JAYTVI010000236.1, on the reverse strand, counting down.
AAGATGAATTAGCTATTTTAAAATTATTAAAATTAGCAAATCCCAAAAAAGCAAATTTTTATTCGGATAGATTTATTAGTTTAACCGATAGTCTTCAAGATGTAGAACGTGCTACACTTAATAAGTTTGCCCGAATAGAATTTGAAACCGATGAAGTTAATCAACAAAAAGAGATAGTAGAATTACAAAATAGTAAACTAAAACTTCGCATTTGGTTAATAGCTGGTTTTGCGCTGTTTACAGTATTTATTATTACACTATTATTTAAGAATAAATCGCAAAAAGCCAAAACGAAAGAGTTGCTCTTGGAACAAGAAAACTTAAAAGACAAGGAAGAAATTTATCAATTAATGATAAGCCAACAACAACAATTTCAAGAAGGAAAAAACATTGAAAAAGAACGCATTTCGCAAGAACTTCATGATGGTGTTATGGGACGATTGGCTGCAGTACGATTAAATATGTTTGCGCTATTAACAAATGCTAAATTAATTAAGGACGAAAAATTTTCATTACAAATAACCGAAATTCAAGAAGTCGAAAAAGAAATTAGGACAATTGCTCACGATTTAAGCAATACTATGTTTTCTAAGAGCATTAATTTTTCACAAACAATACAACTACTTTTCGATAAAATAAAAAATCATTCGCAAATAGTTTTTAAACAAGAAATTTATAATGATATTGAATGGGAAAAGTTAAACCAAAATTTAAAAATTAATTTATACCGAATAATTCAAGAAGCTATTCAAAATATAGAAAAATATGCCAATGCAAATAATGTTACAATTGTTTTAAAGCAAATTAACAACAATTTACAACTTACTATTATTGATGACGGAAAAGGATTTGACATTTCTACTACCAAAAAAGGAATTGGTATAAAAAACATGACCGATAGAGCTCTAAAATTAAACGGCGAAATAAATATTACTTCAAAAAATAATGAAGGAACAACAATAAGTTTGATTATTCCAATATAAATATATACTTTCACAAAGTAAAATATACTACTTATGATTGTAAAAGTTTTAATAGTAGATGATCATCAATTGATGATACAAGGATATAAATCGATTTTATTATTGAACGAAGATGAAATTCAATTTGAATTTACCGAGGCATATACTTGCCAAGATGCCTACAATATAATTACAAATCCTGATACTAATTTTTTTGATATTGTATTTTTAGATTACACTATTTTATCATTTCCTGAAAAAAGTATTAATAACGGCGAAGATCTAGGCAAATTAGTAAGAAAACATATACCTAATACAAAAATAGTGATGCTCACTGCGCATTATGACTCAATAAAACTAAATAATGTTTTTAATTCTATTCAACCCGAAGGATTACTAAATAAAACCGATTTAAAACCCGAAGATCTTTTTGAATCGATAAAAAAAATTATTAATGGCGAAACCTATTTTACTACTTCGGCTATTAAAGGTATAAAAGAAAAACTATTAACCCACGGCTTTTTTGACACAATAGATAAAAAAATAATTACATTACTAGCCGAAGGATTTCAATTAAAAACTATTGCTATTGAGCTTAATGTTTCTGAAGATACCATTAAAAAAAGAAAAAGTAAAATAAAAGATTTACTAGGCGTAAGTAAAGGTAGCGACGAAGATATTTTAAGAGAGTGCAGAGCACTTGGGTTGCTGTAGTTATTTATTCTGAACTTGTTTATTCTGAACTTGTTTCAGAATCTCAATTTATTTAAATCAATTCATTTCAGTGTTTCAAAATCTCAACTTACTTCATTCTGAACTTGTTTCAGAATCTCAACTTAATTTATTCTGAACTTGTTTCAGAATCTCATAATTTCAATTTTTTTAAATTTTAACATTTTTTACACTTTTAGTGTAAAACTACAATAAATGGTTGTATTAGTTTTGACATAACAAATTACTCGAGATTTTTTGTTTAACAAATACTAAAAATCTAGAATGGTTCTAGATTTTAAACCTTAAAATTTTATATTATGAAAAAATTATTATTTGGCTTAATCGCCACCGTTATGTTAAGTTTTGCAGGGAATGCGCAAACCAATTTAACCCCAGATGGGAAAAGTTCACTTGGAGCTCAAATGGTTATTTTAGTAAGAACTGCTAATTCTACCATTTACACTAAAGGCATGACAGAAGCAGATTTTATCAAGGTTGTCGGACCTTCTACAGCTACATTAACTGAAAAAGCTTTGTTTAAAAACATTTATAAATATTTATCTTCTGGAAGTACAGATGATGAAATATTGAGGTCTGACAATAGCAGTTTATTAAATTTTGCTAATTCAAAAACTGTAACCCCTTCTACTCCGGGAACAGCTGGAAAATGGTGTTGGGCATGTATAGGTAAATGGATTTTAGATGCTTTAACAATAATATTACCTTTCATCACTTAAACATTCTAAATAACCTAACTGTTTAATTAAACAGTTAGGTTAAATCTAAAAAAAATGAAAAAACATATACTTATAATTTTATTAATCTATTCTGTTTATAGTTGTAAAACTTTTAATTTGATTTCAGAACAAGAAATAAAAAGAAATTTTGGGAGTACAAATTTTCAAATGATTTCAAATCAAATGATTGTTAAACCTACTATAAATGGTAAAACTTATGACTTTATTTTTGATACTGGAGCAGGTTTTGTAGTTAACGATTCTATGATTTATAAAGATGTTTCAAATGAAAAAATTACAGATTTTGGATTTATAAAATTACCTGATGGTAGTTTTACAAAGAAAAAAAATATTGTTTTGCCTTTTAGTTTAGGTTATGCAAAATCTGAAAACACACTTTTTACACAATTATCAAAATACAAATTTTTTTGTAAAAACAAGTATATTGAAACGGCTGGAATTATTGGATTAAATTATATTAACTCAATCAATCTAAATGACACTTTTGTTTGTTTAAATTTTACAAACAACAGTATTGACAATTTTTCTGAGTTGGATTTAAAAAATAAATTGATTGACTTTAGTGAAATAAAATCAAAATTTCATTACAGTGGTGTTTATGTTTTTTTAAACATTGGAGGTAAAGAAAAAAAATTGTTTTTTGACACAGGTAATGCAGGGTCATTAATATTGAACGAAGATTTTAAAGAATCGATTTCGAAAAATGTTTTTGAAACTGAAGGAAACAATTATTTTAGTTTTAAGAAAAAAATAGTTGGTCAAAATAAATTATATGCAAATGAACTTGTCAAAATTGGCTCTCAAGATTTTATTACTAATGTTAATTATTCATCAAATATTTCGAGAAACAATTTAGGAATAAAATTTATTAAAGCTTTTGACTGGATTTTAGATTTTAAACACAAAAAAATTTATTTCAAAAAAAACAAAAATGATATTGATAATCTTTTTAAGATTTATAATTTTTTAACATCTAATGTTAATAATAGATTATTGATAATGGTCAAAGAAAAATCGCAAACCAAGTATAATTTGGGAGACGAAATCACATCTGTAAATAACACTAAAATAACACCCGAAAACATTTGCGAAATGCAAGATTTACTCAATAAAACTGAAGATTGGAATACTTTGAATATTGAAATTAAAAGATAATTTTTACAAAATAAATCTGAAAGAGTTTCAGATATTAATAATTAAAATCAAAATAAAATGAAAAAAATAATTTTTAGCATTATTGCTACAGCATTTGTTTTTTTACAAGCAAATGCACAAATAAAACAATTAAACGAAAAAGAAAGATTAAATGCGGCTAAAGCAATTTTAACTTTTACTCAAGGATTAAAAAGTGCTTATGTAGTTAATGACACATTCGAATCTTTTCAACAAAAAGTTTGTGATACAAAAACTATTTCTGTTGATGGAATTATTGTATTAAAAAAAGGATTTTACTACATTAAAAACAATTCAACAGATGAATCTATTTTAAAAGAAGAAAGCGGCAAAGAAATAACACAAGCATATAATAACTTTTCTGCCTTAAAAAATGGTCAGTCATTTGAATTTTACTTACTTGGCACAAATGATTTAGGACAATTTAAAGGTGGTTTTTGGAGATGGTTAAAAGAAGCTATTGAATGGCTTGGCTGTTGTTCAGATGGTGTGTATTGCTGTAATGGAAATTAATTTTAATACCTTGAAGTTATTCCTTCTAAAAATAAACATAAAATCAAATCATTTAAGCAAAATTAAAAAATCTTGTTAACTTTTACTTTAAACTGCATTAACTTGCTTGTAAAAATGATAAAGTTAATTTTTCAAAAACAAAAAAGCAAAGTTCAAATCACTTCAATTATTATCCTTTAACGACAGCCAATAACTGTCGTTTTTTTTATACTGAACTTGTTTATCCTGAATTCATTTCAAAATTTCAAAATTTCAAAATTTCATTTTTTTCAAACTTTAACATTTTTTACACTTTTAGTGTAAAAGCAAAATTTTCATTCCTACTAATTTTACAAAATAATTCTAAAAACAAATTTAAAATGATACGAATAATTATTACGGTAACGGCTTTTTTGGTTTCGTTACTGGCTTTTTCTCAAACTGCTGGAAAAGCAATACAAATAGACATTAGAGGTAGAAGTTGCATAGGCGGTTCAGGATTATGCTCTACAAATACAACATCTAACAAAATTAACACTATGAAACTATATAACACAATTAAAGTATC
>JAYTVI010000235.1:0-10082 GCA_043744095.1 Flavobacterium sp. | reverse complement strand
ATAGCTTTATTACCTGGAAAATATACCATTATTTTTAGTTTTATTGGTTATGAAAATGTTGAAGTAAACTTTTCTCTTGCTGCGGGAGAAACTGTGACTATAAACAAAGCATTAGGTTCAGGAAGTTTTAAACTTGAAGATGTAGTAGTAAAGGCAACTGGTGGTAGAGAGAAAGAAACGGCATTAATGCTCGACCAGAAAAAAGCAATAGAAATCAAACAAAGTATTGGCGCTCAAGAAATGGCCAGAAAAGGTGTAAGTGATGTAGAAGAAGGTTTAACCAAAATTACTGGAATTACTAAAGTAGACTCAAGAGGTTTATTTGTTCGTGGACTTGAGGATCGTTATAACAATTTATTGATAAATGATTTGGCTGCACCAACAAACAATCCTTTTAATAAAATCATACCATTAGATTTATTTCCAACTGATATTGTTAGTGTTATAGAAGTTTTTAAAACTTTTAACCCAAATATTTATGGTGATTTTGCTGGAGGAACTTTTAATATTCAAACAACAAGACCATCAAAAAGTACTACAAAATTAAGTATTGGTGCTGGTTATACTATTAACAATAATTTACACGATTTTCTAATCGCTGAAGATGCTAACAACATTGAGGGCTTTTTTGGTCTTAATGGAAAAGACAGAGAATTGCCTAGTGTTTTTGGGAATGTTCCTGCAAGTAAAACCTTAACTTCTGATCAATCATTACAATCTTTTAAAAGTGGTTTTAATGTTACTAAAACAAAAAGCCCTTTAAATTCAAGCATTGGTATTTTGCATTCAGAAAAATTTAATTTAAAGAACAATAATACTTTCTCCTATTTACTTTCTTTGAATTTTGACAATACTTATTCTTTTAGAGAAGGTGTAGATCGTACTTTAGGATTAGATTATACTTATACCAATGATTATATAAAATCTAAATACAATTATAAGACCTCAACTACTTCACTTATAGGTTTCAATTACAATACACAAAAATGGAAACTTGCTGCCAACATTATTTATATTAAAACAACAGATAATTTAATTCAAGATCAATTTGGAAATAGCAGTCAAGGATTAGGAAATCAACTTATTAGAACCAATCAATTAGACAAAACCGATTATTTAAACTCGCAACTTCTTGCTGAATATACTTTTAGCAAAAGACATAGTTTAAAAACAGGTGTTTCATTTGCTAAAACCAAATTTAGTGAACCAGACAGAAAGTTTTTTGAAGGAACAAAATCAAATGATGAGATAACTGTATCTTATGGAAGTAATAATTTTCTTCGCCAATATTTATCTATCGACGGAAATTATTTTGTGTCAGGTTTAGCAGAGTATAAATTAAAATTTGGAGCGAATGAAGACAAACAAAACTTTTGGTCAATCGGTTATAACGGTAGAGTTTCTGCAATGGAATCTTCTTATCGATTTATTGCTTCTGCTAGCCCAAATGTTGGATTTACCTCAACAATAAATACCATTGACACTCGAATTGAAAATGATTTAAAAACTAATTATTTTTATTTTATAGAAAATTCTGGTTCCACTTATAAAGTAAAACTTAACGAGTTTAATAATTCTGTTTATTCAAATTTAGTACTGCATTTTGCAAATAAATGGGAAATAAATGGAGGTTTTAGAGTAGAGAGTAATAATCGCGAGACACTTTATAGAAAACAAGGTTCGCAAACTGCTCCTTTTCAAAAAAGAAAATACGACAATTTGTATGTTTTACCATCGTTGAATATAAAATACGAAGCTACAGAGAAAGCAAATATTCGACTTGCAGCAAGTAAAACCTATACAAGACCTGTAATTATGGAATCTTTCCCATTAACATATCTTAATGCTGATGGAACTTCTATACAAGGAAATCCAATTTTGAAAAACAGTGATAATTATAATGCAGATTTAAAATTTGAATTTTTCCCTACTTCAAAAGAAATGTTTGCGGTTGGTGTTTTTGGAAAATATTTACAAAATCCAATTGAAAGAGCTTTTATTGCAAATGCTACAACATCTACAATAACGTCATTTTTGAATTCAGATAACGCTACACTTTTTGGTCTAGAAGCAGAGTTTATAATAGATTTAGAAAGATTAAATAAAAACTTATCTGATTTTTCAATAGGTTTCAATACATCGTTAATGAAAACAAAAGTAGCTGTAAATCCTACCTATGAAACACAAGATGAAGACGGAATTATAACAAGTACAAAAACTATCGAAACTTATAAAACGACAAGAGAATTACAAGGTGCCTCAAAATTCTTAATTAATTCTGATTTAAAGTATCAGTTTAAATTTAGCAAAAATTGGAGCAATACAGCATCATTGGTTTATAGTGTTTTTTCAAAAAGAATTTATGCAATTGGAACTAATGGTTTAGATCATACTTATGAAGTGCCTTTCCAACAATTAGATTTTGTCTGGAGTAGTAAAGTATCAAATCATTTTGATTTAAAACTTTCAGCAGATAATTTATTAAATCCTTCACGTAATTTAAAATTTGGAAATAATGGATTAAAACCTATTAACCAAACTTCTACAACTGCAACTAGTTATAAAAAAGGTGTTGGTTTTTCTATAAGTTTGGGATATAGTTTTTAAGTAAAAGTTTAAACAAAAACATTTTTTAATTCGTTTATTTCGCATTTTTAGATAACATTCTTAACGTTTTATTGACACTAAAATCAGATTATAGTAACTTTTTTGTAACACTTACATAACTGCTCAAGTTAAGACAAATAATAAATTTGTATCATTAAAAATAAAAAAACAACACAATGAAAAAATCAATTTTAAGTCTATTATTTATCAGTTTATTAGCTTCTTGTTCATCATCTGATGACAATCCAACTCCAGCAGTTCCCGTAGAAGGAGAAATAACGGGTACAATTACAACAAACACAACTTATGCCTACGGTAATTATGAATTAATTGGAATCGTAAAAATTAATTCTGGAGTAACAGTTACTTTTGATGCTGGTTCTACAATAACTTGCGATAAAATTGTTTCTGTAAACAATGCTTTTGTTGTATTAAATGGCGGAAAACTTATCATAAACGGAACTGCTGACAAACCTGTTGTGTTTACAGAAGCATCTGAAACTCCTGGTTCTTGGGGAGGAATAATTATGTATGGTGATGCTCCAGTTAAAGTTGCTGGTGGTGGTGCTACTTCTACTTCTGAAGATGGAAATAATATATCTTATGGAGGTACAAACCCAACTCATAATGGTGGTTCATTAAAATATGTAAGAGTAGAATATGCTGGAGCAAAATTGAATGATGGTGTGAAAGAGAATAATGGTTTTACTTTTTATTCTGTAGGTTCAGGAACAACTTTAGATCATTTAGTTTCTTATAAAGGTGCTGATGATGGGTATGAGTTTTTTGGTGGAACAGTAAGTATGACAAATGCCATTTCTTTCGGAAATTATGATGATTCATTCGATTGGCAAGATGGTTGGGCTGGTCAAAATAATAGCAATTGGTATGCATACCAAACAGGAAAAGGAAATTATGGTATGGAAATAGAAGCATCATTAAATGATAATGCAACTTTTCCAAAAGTTGAAAACATTACATTAAAAAGAGCTGCAGGAAATGTTCCAGAAACTGGAGACAACCAAGTAGATGCTTTTCAATTCAAAAGAGAAGGTAATGGTTTTTACAACAACATAATTATTGATGGATATACAGGTTTTACAACTTCAGCTACACCACCCGTAATTTATTCTGCAACTGTAGTAAGAATTGAAGATAAAGTTACAAACGATCATCAAGTAAATGCATCAAAAATTAAAGTTACAAACGTAAAAGTTACCAATACTAATATTGTTACTCCTATTGAAAGAATTGTAGCTGCTCCAAATGATTTTACAGTAGCTTTCCCAACCGGAAACTTTACAATAAGTGCAACTGCAACTGGTGCTACTTTGACTACAGGTTCTTGGTCTAATGTAAAAGGTGAAGATTTAATAAAATAAGACTTCTGTTTTTTATATAAAAAAAGTGTCCTGCAAAACAGGACACTTTTTTATTTTTAAAGTATTGTAATATTTAATTTTTATCTACAATAATATTTGATTTAATATTATTTACCGTTACAATCTGATTATCAGCATAATCAACTGTTGTAGCGTTTAATCCTTGAGAATTAAAAGACCATTTACCGGTTTTTTTCCCTTCAGAATAATGAGCAACTGCTTTTAAATTACCATTTTCTTCATACGAAGTCCATTTTCCTTCTAATTTACCGTTTTTGAAAAATCCTTCTTGTGCTATAGCACCATTTTCATAATAGTAGGTAGCTTTTACCAATTTACCAACAACTTCTAATTTAGGTTCAATGTTCTGGCCAATAACAGTTCCAAACATCATTATAACAAGTAATACAATTAATTTTTTCATAACTATTGGGGATTTAATTTATAATTCGAAATCAAAGATATAAATTATTTTACAATTACAATACATTTGCTTAACAATTTCGTAACATTGGTAAATTTTAACATTTATATCCGCTAAAAAGATTAGGTAAATTCTATTTTAGAAAATAGTAAAAACGACTTAAACTTTCATCATTAATGATTTTTTTTGTATTTGGCTCAGTTTTTGAAATAGTTTATATATATTTGTAAAATCATATATAGAAATGAGAAAAAAATACTTTTATATTGTCGCTTTATTGTTTTGCTTGTTTTCCTTGGCAGTTTCTGCTCAAGAAAGCAAACTGCAACCTAATGCAGAAGGGCTAAGTTTTTACCCAAATCCTGTGAGCAATGGCAAAATATATATAACCTCAAAAACATCTTTAGACAAAGATGTTGCTATTTTTGATGTTCTTGGCAAAAAAGTGCTTCAAGCAACTATTGCCGCAAAAGAACTTAACATTGCAACTCTTTCTCCAGGAGTTTACATTATCAAATTACGCGAAGGCGAAGCTACAGCAACTAGAAAACTGATAGTAAAGTAGTATAATTTTCTATCTAATAAAGTACTATAAATTTATTTTGATATAATGTTTTTGTAAAATAATTATTTTATGTATTATTTTTCTGTCCTTAAACTATGATTTAATCAATTAATATGAGTACAATTATTACAAACATAAAGCAGCTTGATTTAAAAGGTACTTATTCGTATGCTGATTATTTATTGTGGCAGTTTTCTGAAAGAGTTGAATTGATAAAGGGTAAAGTTTTCAAAATGAGTCCTGCACCAAGTAGTTCTCACCAAGATATTTCTTTAAATTTAACCCGTATAATTGATAAAGTTTTCATTAAAACTTCTTGCAAATTTTATGTAGCTCCATTTGATGTTCGGCTTGTAGATTACAAACAAAGTACAAACGAAAATCAAATTTTATCTGTAGTACAACCCGATTTATGTGTTATATGTGATAGAACAAAAGTAGATAGTAAAGGTTGTTTAGGATCGCCAGATCTGGTAGTAGAAATTCTATCGGCAGGGAATTCAAAAAAAGAAATGGACACAAAATTTGACTTGTATCAAGAAAATAAAATACTCGAATACTGGATTGTTGACCCAATGCAAAAATCAATTTTGGTTTATGTGTATGAAAACAATCGTTATATTGGTTTAAAACCTTATTTGATAGATTCAAAAATTATTAGTCCAACATTTCCAGATTTAAAAGTATCTGTAAAAAAAGTCTTTGAAATTAAGTGATTTAGTTGCTTTAAACCAACAAATTAATTATTTAAAGATTTTTTCACATTACAAATTCATTTCGTTAAAAAATTGTCATTATATTTGTGGTCTAAAATTTTATACTTTTAAATTATGAAAAAACTTTACACTTTATTATTCGTAGCTTTTACTTTTGCAGCAAATGCACAAACAAATTTAATGTTAAATGATGGTTTTGAGAATTGGACAGCTGGAGTTCCTGATTCTTGGTTTACAACAGGTTCTGTAGTTGTTCAAAACACAACAGATTTTCACGGTGGAGCAAGTTCATTAGGTCTGACATCACCTGCAACTAGCAACAAAACAATTAGTCAAACTACTGACATACCAATAACACAAGGTGCAACTTACGTTTTTTCTGGTTGGTATTTAGATAACACAACTACTGCAAGATTTAAATATTGGAATCAATTTAGAACTGCAACAGGAGTTGGCGGAGCAGATACAGGTGCAAATGCTTTACAAGCAGCTGATTTTTCTACAGATTCTCCTGAATGGGTATTTTTTACCGCACAAGGAGTTCCAAATCCTGCTAACAATACAGTTACACCACCTATTCCTGCTTCAACTGTTGCAAGAGCTGGTTTAAGAGTTTATCCTGAAAATTTACTTGGTGGAGGTGTTATTTACTTTGATGATGTCAAGTTTTATGATTTATCTACTTTAGCTGTTGCAGATGTAAAAGATTTTGATAATCTAGTAAAAATGCCAACTGTTATTTCAAATTCTCTAACAATTCAAATGCCTACTAGAGCTACTGTAAATATTTATTCAATTGATGGTAAATTATACAACTCAAATAGAGTAAACAGCAACGAAGCTATTAATACTCAATCATTAGCTTCTGGTGTATATGTTGTAACTGTACAAAATGAATATGCTAAAACTAGTAGAAAAGTTATTAAAAACTAATTTATTATTTTTAAAGCCAAAACCGGACTAGTTTTAGACCGGTTTTTTTTTGCTTTTATTTTTTGTCAAGCTTTTTTCTTAGGTAGTCTATTTCTTCTTTTTGACTTTTTATTTGGTCTTTGTACGATTGTCTTTCATTTTCAAAAGATTCATTTACTACTTTTTTTACATTAAAAAATCCTTTTGAGTTTTCGTTAAATGTGTTGTTGAAAACTTGATTTTCATCAAAATTTAATATATCGTTGGTTTCGATTTCAAATATTGATGCTATTTGTTCTAAAACGGCAACCCCTATTTTTGTTTTACTATTCTCAATATCAGAATAAGCAGGTTGCGATATTTTTAGCTTTTCAGACATATAATCTTGAGAAAAGCCTTTTAAGGTTCTAATTTTCCTAATTTTTTCACCTATCATTTTGTTTTTAATTCAAAAGTAAGAATAATTTATTTGATAAGCTTATAATTTATTAATATTTAAATGTTTTTTGTAAGTGTAAAAACTATAACTTTAAATCATTAACTTTTAAACCTTTATACATATGAAAACAACACAATTATTTTTAGCAAGTTTATTATTTATTGGAATGCTTAACAGAGCAAATGCGCAAGCCACCACAGTAAGCGCAACAAATACAGTAACAGCAACTAATTTTTTAGGTTCTGGTGCGAGTAGTAATTTTGATGTGTTATTTAAACGAAACAATATTAATGCAGGTAAACTCGCAACTACTTTTACTTCACTGGGGGTAAACGCTAATGCTATGGCGAACAGTGTTTCAATTGGGGTTAATGCAGGACAGTTTTCTTCTGGATTCGGGTTTAACACCTATATCGGACAAGATGCTGGAAAAGGTCAAAGTGCAACAATACTCAATATTGGAAATAACAATACTTTTATTGGGAAATCATCTGGTTTAAAAAATACAAATGGAAATAACAATACTTTTGTTGGAACAAATACTGGAAATAGAATTACAACTGGGTATAATAATGTAGCTATTGGTGAAAATTCAGGAACTGGGATTTTAGGAGGTAACAATAATACAATGATAGGTAAATCAGCAGGTTGTGAAGATTGTGATGATACTTTTGGAAATGTTTTTATAGGTTCATTTGCGGGATTTGGCGAAAATACCTCAAATAAATTAGTAATAAACAGTGCTTTAACTTCTTCATACACAGAAATCCCATTAATCTGGGGAGATTTTGCAAATGATTTGGTAAAACTAAATGGCAAAGTTGGCATTGGTTCAGTAACTACATTTCCTACAACAGCAGGCACTGTAAATGTTTCAGGTTATAAATTGTTTGTTACTGGTGGTATTTTAACCGAAGAAGTTCGAGTTAACCTAAGAGGTACAAATGGTTTGTGGGCAGATTATGTATTTAATAAAGATTACAACTTAAAACCATTATCAGAAGTTGAAAATTTTATTTCAGAAAATGGTCATTTACCTAACGTTCCAAGTGCGCAAAAAGTAAAAGAAGAAGGAATCGAACTTGGTGAAATGGCAAAAATTCAACAAGAAAAAATTGAAGAATTAACACTTTATATTATTGAACAAAATAAAATAAATGAAAAACAAAATAAAGTGATTGAGGATTTAATGTCTAGAATAATAACTCTTGAAAAAAGATAGTTATGAGAAATTTATTTATTTTTATATTCCTTTTTTATTTTATCTTAGGAAATTCTCAAGGAGAAAACAATAATTGGTATTTTGGACAAGCAGCTACACTAAATTTTGCCTCCAACCCACCTATTTCTATATCTCCATCTAATTCTTCTATGATTCAATATGAAGGTGTAGCTTCAATAAGTGATTCTAATGGAAATTTGCTTTTTTATTCTGATGGTATTACAATTTGGAATAGGATTGGTACTGAAATGCCGAATGGTAATGGATTAACTGGGGATATTTCTAGTTGTCAATCTGTAATAATAATACCATATCCTGAACAACCTAAAAAATATTTTATAATAACAAATCCTAGAGCTGGTTTATCAATTTTTAATTATGTATCATACTCTATAATAGATATGGACCTAAATAATGGTTTTGGAGATATTCCCATTGGATTCAAAAATATTGCCTTAAAAGATGAAAACGGTTTGTCTATTAGTCTAAATTCAGAAGGTTTGACTTCTGTTATTAATGATAAAGGAAATGGGTATTGGGTTTTAATAAAGAGAGATAAATTATATAGTTTTCCTATTACTAAAAATGGATTTTCGAACATTCCTATAATAAGTTTAATTCCTAATAATATTATGAATGATAATGGTGTAGAACATATAAAAATCTCACCAGACAATACAAAAATTTCAATAACCAAATCAAATGGACCTTCATATGTTAAGATATACAATTTTAATAATTTTAATGGGCAAATTGACAATTCGTATTCATTAGAGGTAATTGGAAATGCACTTTATACATCTGAATTTTCACCAGATAATAAAATTTTGTATATAACCTCAGGTTTACCTGGAGAAGGTTTAAAAATTGTAAACCTTGAAACTTTTCAATATAGAAGTATTTTAAATTCAACACCTTATTATGGTACAATTCAAAGAACAAAACATAATGATATCTATATAACTAAATTTGAAAATTATCTTGATAAAATAAATAACCCAAATGATTATTTTAATAGTAATATTTTATTAAATAATATATTTCTAAACAATTATAGTTCACTTGGCTTACCACAATTAATTCAACCATTATGGTGTCAAGATAATTTAAATCTAAATTATACTGAATTTAATAATAATTTTAATTATCAAGTTTCAAATTCTATAATTACAAACGGTAATTATAAAATTGATATTGGAAAAAATATTAATTTATACGCAGGTAATTCTATAAATCTAAGCCCTAATACATATTTAACTAGTGGCTCTAATGTTTTAGCAAAAATTCAAAATTGTCCAATTTCAAGTAATTTTAATAAAAATTCAAAATCAAATAACCCCAAATCTATTAAACACATTATAAATTTTGATGAAAATTTGAAGTTAATTATTTTTCCAAATCCTTCAAAAGACTATATTGAAATTTCTTTAAAAAAAGAAAAAATAAAAATTATAAAGATAACATCTATTATAGATAGTGCTTTAATTTTTGAAATTCATATAGAACCAAATAGTAGCTATCAATATGATATTTCTCAACTTAAAACGGGAATTTATATAGTAAATGTGATAACTGATGATGGCAAGTCTTTTTCTGAAAAACTAATAAAAAATTAATATATTAACAAAAAACCTCAATTTTATAAATTGGGGTTTTTTTTATTTAATTACTTTTGCAAAAAAACTTCTTGATTACAACTCCAGACATTTATACTATTTCTAGTCAGAAGCAATTTGAAAAAATAGCGCTCAAAGTTTTTCGTTTTCAATACGAGAACAACAGTGTTTATCGTGAGTTTTGTGATTTCTTAAAAAC
>JAYTVI010000234.1:0-10163 GCA_043744095.1 Flavobacterium sp. | reverse complement strand
ATGATTTTTATGATTCGTAATCTTTGTCATTATCGGTGAATCTTGTGTCGGTTTGCATTATTGTGCCACATTTTTGACAGGTTCTTAGTTTTTGGGAGTTGTAGTAGTGTTTGAAGTGTGGAAGAAAATCTTTTTCGATGTCGTTGAGTTCAAAATAAACTTCGTGTAGCAAGTGGTTACAATTGTCGCAGAACCAAAGTAAGCCGTCTGTGTAGCCTTTTCCTGCTCGTTTTCTTTCGATTACCAAACCTATTGACCCTTCTGAACGTACTGGTGAATGGGGTGTTTTTGCAGGATTGAGATACATATCACCAGCTTTCATTTTCATTTCTATACGGTTTCTGTCTTCTTGTATTACTACTGTTATTTCGCCTTCGAGTTGGTAGAAAAGTTCTTCGGTTTGGTTGTAATGATAATCTTTTCTAGCATTTGGCCCAGCAACAATCATTACGATATAATCGTCTGAGTCTATATATATATTTTTATTACCAACAGGTGGTTTGAGTAAATGACGGTTTTCTTTTATCCAGTTGTTGAGGTTGAAGGGTTTTGTGATTGCCATAATTTTTTATTGTAAAGTTATGAAATAAAAAAGGTTGGAAATGAATCCAACCTTATATTTATTTTGAGTGTTTAATCTATAATTTGAGATTAATTCATTTGTTTTATTAAATAGATATATACCGGAAAGTGATCGCTAAATCCTACTTCGGTTGCTTGATGTCGGAGTGGATATCCTTTGTATTGCCCAGTTGTTTGTATCATAAAGGGTTTGTTGTAAATTCCTGCTTTCCAATATGTATATGAAGAAAATTCGGTTTTTACAAATTCTTCAGAAACCATAATTTGGTCGAAAATATCTCCTGCATCTCTATAAAATAAAGATGCATGACCTTCTTTTGCCATTCTCTCGAATGGATTATAGATGTCTCTTGGTTCTTTTAATTCTTCTTTTTTGAGTTTTGCTCCAAGTGCTATTTTTACACTTTTATTATATGAACCGTCGTTTAAATCTCCCATAGTAATAATTTTTGCTTTTGGGTTGATTTTTATTAATGAATCAATAATTTTACGATTTAATGCTCCAGCATCTTCACGAAAAGGAGAGCTTTTCTTTTCGCCTCCAGAACGAGATGGCCAGTGATTGACAATTAGATTTACTTCTTCTCCATCAAGATAACCTGTTACTAACAATTGATCTCTTGTATAGACTCTTTCGCCTAAACCAGCATCGTTTTTGTCAGATTCTGCTTTGTCTTCTGCTGTTTCTTTTTCTACCTTTTCTTTCTTTTTTGGAGCATTTCTATATACTAGCAATGGTATATTGGCATAACTGGTTGGTTTAAAATGCTTTTTCTGATATAATAATGCAACATCAATACCTCTTTTGTCTGGTGAGTCAAAATGTACTATACCATAATCTTGATTGATAAGTTTGGGTTGTTTTATTAAGTCTTCAAGTACACCACGGTTTTCTATTTCGCAACCACCTATAAATGTGGGCGAATTTGTTTGTTTGTCGTTTGTACCTATTTCTGAAAGTACTCTTGATAAATTTTCTAGTTTTTGATGGTATTTTTTAGATGTCCAGTTTTGTGCACCATTTGGCAACCATTCGTCATCATTGTTTGGATTGTTGATTGTGTCAAATAGATTTTCAAAATTGTAAAAAGCTACAGTGTGCACAATAAATTTTTTATCTTGCGATTTGGCACTTCCTATTGCGAAAATCACAAACAAAACGGCAATAATTTTTCTAATTCTCATAAAAGCTATATTAATTAAATATCAAGTTTAGCATAAACTTGTGAGCAAAAGTAATTAATATTAATTAATTAGGTACATTTGCATCCGTTAAGAAATAAATTTTCTTTACCTAGAGATGAATTAATTTAATTTTATTTATGAAAAAACTTATTATTAGTACATTATTTGTAATGCAAGTTTTGTTTGCATTTGGTCAAAATCTAACTGGAATTTCAGGAAAAGTAATTGATGCAAAAACACAAAAACCATTACAAAATGTTGTTACGTCAATTCAAAACACAAATTTAACCCAGATTACAAACAGTCAGGGAAAATTTTCTTTTAATGATGTTCCTGTAGGAAAACAATTATTACAAGTAAAATCGCAAGGGTACAAAGATCAATTGTTACAAATTGAAATTACCGCAGGAAAAATGCTAGATCTTGGAGTTGTAGTATTAGATGAGGATATTACAGAGGAGCTGAAAGCAAATACTATTAATATTTCAGAATCTGAATTAAGTGATGAAAATAATAGTTCGGAAAGCACAAACAGTCTTTTACAATCTTCGCGTGATGTTTTTTTGCAAGCTGCGGCTTATAATTTTGGACAAGCTAGATTTAGTGTTAGAGGTATCGACAACGAATATTCTAATGTTATGATTAATGGAATCACTATGAATAGAGTAAGTGACGGTAGACCTCAATATGGAGATTGGGGTGGATTGAATGATGCTACAAGAAATCAAGAATTCACAAATGGTTCTGCACCTTCTGACTATGTTTTTGGTGGAATTGCAGGTTCTCAAGAAATCAACACAAGAGCTTCTATTTATAGAAAAGGAACTAGACTTTCTTTCTTAAATACTAACACGAATTATGCTTTCAGAATGATGGCAACACACGTTTCTGGAATGAATACAAATGGTTGGGCATATGTTGTTTCTGCTGGGAGAAGATGGGCTCAAGAAGGTTACTTTGAAGGTACTAACTATAATGCAAACTCAGTATTTGCTAGTGTTGAAAAAAGAATTAATGACAAACATAGTTTAAACTTCACATCTGTATTAGCACAAAACAAAAGAGGCAAAAACTCACCTAACACCGATGAAGTGACAACTTTGGCCGGAGTAAAATACAATTCTTATTGGGGATATCAAGTAGGGGAAAGAAGAAATTCAAGATTTAAAGATTCTGAAGAACCAATGTTAATGTTAGAACATTTTTGGAAACCCACTTCAAAAACACATATAAACACAACTGTTTCTTATCAAATTGGTAGAATTGGTAACAGTCGATTAGATTATACATTATCTAATAATCCTGACCCAACTTACTATAGAAAATTACCAAGCTATTATAATAATCTATTTACTTATAATGCTGCAGGTATCTCTACATTTACTCCAAACCCAATTGAAGCTGCAAATAACGCAGTAAAATTTCAAGAAAATAAGCAAATTGACTGGGCAAATATTTATAGAATTAATAGAAATAGTATAGCTAACGGTAGTAGAATTGTTCAATATGAAGATCGAAATGATGAAAATATTGCAATAGCTAATACAAATATATCATCTCAATTATCAGATAATATTTTATTAAATGCAGGTGCTAGTTATCAATTTTCTAGAACCAAAAATTTCAAAAATATGCTAGATCTTTTAGGAGGTAGTTATTTTACTGATATTTCAACTTTTGGATATGGTGATCAGCAACAGTCTGATTTGAATAATCCCGATAGAGTAGTTGTTACAGGAGATAAATACGGTTATAACTATAATATTGACGCAACAAATATTGAAGCATTTACGCAATTTAAATTTACATATAAAAAAGTTGATTTTTATTTAGCACAAACTTTTTCACGTTCTGGATACCAAAGAAATGGATTATACAAAAACGGATATTATCCTAATAGATCATTAGGTAAGAGTGAAAAAATGAATTTTGACAATTTTGGTTTTAAAGGAGGTATTACATATAAAATTACTGGAAGACACTTTTTAGATTTTAATGCAATATATATGACCAAAGCACCAAACACTAAAGATGTGTTCCCAAATGCTCGTGTTAATAATGATGTTACAGATGCAATTACAAATGAAACAATAAAAGGCGTGGATGCAAGTTATGTTATAAAAGCACCTAAATTAAAAGCTCGCTTTACAGGATATTTTTCTGAAACTTTGAACGCAACAGATATTAATTTTTATTATGCAGATGGTTTAGGTGGGAGCAATAGTTTTGTTGCAGAAATTGCTACGGGTTTGAATAGAAAAAATAGAGGTGTTGAGGTTGGTCTAGAATATCAAGTTACTTCAACAATAAAATTGACCGGAGTTGCTGCTTATGGAGAATATACTATAACAAACAATCCTAACGTAACTTTATCTGATGATGCATTAGGCAGTGTAACGTCTTACGGTGAAGCAAAATTAGCTGGATACAAACAATCTGGTATGCCACAACAAGCCTATTCAGCAGGAATTGAATATAGAGACCCAAAGTTTTGGTGGATTGGAGTAAATGAAAATTATATAGCAGATAACTATCTAGATGTTTCTACTATTAAAAGAACAAATAATTACTACACTAGTAATGATTCTGATGTAATTGTAGATCAAAATAAAGCTAATAATTATTTAAAACAAGAAAAATTTAAATCATTCTTTTTACTAAATTTGGTTGGTGGTAAATCTTGGAGAATTGGTGGTAAAACGTTAGGTCTTTTTGCAAACGTGAATAATGTTTTAAACATAACCTATAGAACTGGTGGTTTTGAACAATCTAGAAACGCAAATTATCAACAAGACAATGAAGATCATACTAGCAGTGGTCCTTTAGTTTTTGGCCCAAAATATTTCTATGGTTATGGCAGAACATATATGGCTAATATCTATTTAACTTTTTAAAAATTAAAATTATGAAAAATAAAATAAATATATTAATATTAATAGCAACATTCGGATTGCTATCTAGTTGTGTTAATGATTCATTTAAAGATCCAAAAGACGCTGATTGTGTTAGTCCAGGATTAACAAAAACAAGAGAAGTAGCAGACATTTGGGCTATTGCAATTAATCCTGTACCTTCTCCAATAATTCCAAACACACCTGTTTATTCAGCCGATGATATACTAGAAGCTTATGTTGTATCTAGTGACGAGGGTGGAAATTTTTATAAAAGTATGTATTTGCAACCTCTAGATGGTTCTAAAGGATTTAATCTATCATTTGATGATGTTAATACTTATACTCAAAATTTTGAACCAGGAAGAAAAGTATATTTAAAATTAAAAGGTTTAGCATACGGAAACCCAAGTTCGTTTGCAAGAGGACTTGTATTTGGTGCTCCACCTACCGACAAATATACTGTTGATAGACTTTTGTCATATAAAGAACACTTGATACCTTCTTGTGATAAGATTAGTGAAGATGTTATTGTTCACCGAATAACTTTAGCTCAAGCTATTGCTGATGATACTTACATAAATACTCTTGTAGAAATTTCTGATGTTCAATTTAAATCTGATTGCCCTATTGCATATAGTTCAAAAGATTTTGATACAAGTACTAAAATTACTTCAAACGGCACTACAACATTAGATGTTAGAACAAGTCGTTTTGCAACTTTTGCAGGTAAATCTGTACCACAAGGTAGAGGAACAATTAGAGGAGTTTTATCTAAATATAATAGTGGTTTTCAAATCATTCTAAGAACAGATAGAGATGTAAAAATGAATGGTCCGAGAACTCAAGTAATAATTCCACCTAAAGTAGGAAATGCACTAGTTTATTCAGGTTCTTTTTCAGAAAATTTCGAAAGCTATACTACTACTTCAAATGGAGCTAATTTACCTAAGTATATAAATAATGTTTCTTTTGGAGATAGATTTTGGGATGTTAAATCTTTTAGCAGCAATGAATATATACAAGCATCTGCATTTAATGCTGGAGGCTGTGTAAAAACTCAGTTTATTGTTCCTGTAGATTTTACTGCGGCAAATAATTTTTCATTTAAGACCCTTGATGGCTATTCAAATGGACAACCTTTAAAAGTATATTATTCTACAGACTACATTCCAGGTGGTAGTGTTGAATCAGCAACTTTAACTGACATTACATCTAAATTTACATTTTCAGTAGATCATACTACTGGATATGGTACTTCATTTATTGGAAGTGGTGTTTATGCTATACCGGCTACATTAACTGGAAACGGGTATTTTATTTTCGAATATGATGGTACAACAGGTATTACAACTACTATGGAAATTGACGATATACTTGTAAATTAATATAACTGTTTTTTATACTACAAAAAAAAGAGAGTCAAATTTGCCTCTCTTTTTTTGTATAAATTTGTTATTGAAATTAAATAATTGATTAGTGTCTATTTTTTATTTTTATAATGAATTCTATATTTTTAAAGATCTTTAATTCCTGATTGCTGAAATTCTTTTTTAAGTGTTTTAAGTATTATTTGATGTGAGAAGTGTAATTTTATCTCTTCTCGTTTGATTTGCTTTAAATGTCCTTTAAAAAGAGCTTGTGTGTTGCTTTTATATTATACTAAGAATTTTTAGATTGATTAATTATTATCATATATCAATAATCAATAAATCACAAATAATATGCTTTAATAACTATTCTGCAATTAAACTTTGAAGTTTTAGAAATACATATAACAAATAAATTCTTGGTGATGGAATAAATCTATAAATGATATATTAATCTAAAGATTTAATTTTATAAATTTAAACTCTCTTATCTATAATTTACAAGACATAAAAAAACCGAGTCAAATGACTCGGTTTTATATTTTAAAAATAGAATTCTTATTTTACAATCAAGAACTCAGAACGTCTGTTAAGAGAATGTTCTTCTTCTGTACAAGCTTCTTTACAATCAACTTTAGGTTCTGTTTCTCCAAATCCTTTTCCTGTGATTCTAGAAGCTGCAATTCCTTTTGAAATTACATATTGTACTGTAGATTTTGCTCTTCTATCTGATAAACTCAAATTATATAAATCACTTCCTCTATTATCTGTATGCGATTTTGCCATAATAACCAATTGTTCGTTGTTTTTCATAACTTGAACTAATTTGTCTAACTCAAATGCGCCTTGTTGTGTAATATTGCTTTTATTGAATTCAAAATAAATTGGTTTCAATACAATTTCTGTTTCGGTAATAATAACATCGATAGGTTGCAACATAGCATCCACTTTAGTTTGTCCACCTTTGCTCTTTGCTACTGCAAAAGTGTTACTTTCATAACCGTCTTTTGCAACTTGAATCATGTAGGCTTTGTTTGCTTCAACTTTATAAGTAACTTCACCTTTAGCATTAGACTTCTCTGTTGCTATAATGTTTTTTTGATCATCAAGTATTGATACTTTAGCATCAGCCAAAGGCATTCCTGTTTTTGCATCGGTAGCAATTGTTAATACATCTACAGAAGGAATTGGTGTGGTGATGAAAATATCATCATTCCCATTTCTGTTACTAGAAAGAAAACCAACATTTTTTTCTTTGTTAAAAGTAAAAGCAAAATCATCTTTTTCAGTATTTACTGGTTTTCCAAGGTTTGAAGCTTCTGACCCTTTTGCAAGATCAATCATAAATATATCTAAACCTCCTAAACCTGGTTTTCCGCTTGAAGCGAAATATAAAGTAGTATTATCATCAGCAATAAAAGGAAAACTTTCATTTCCTTCTGTGTTTATTTTTTTACCTAAATTTTCTGGTTTGCCATAACTTCCGTCAGCATTTACAGCAACTTTCCAAATATCTACACCACCAATACTTCCTGGCATATCTGATGAGAAATATAATGTTTTTCCGTCTCTGCTTATACTTGGGTTGCTTGTAGAAAAATCTTTACTGTTAAAAGGTAATGATGTAATATTTCCCCATTTTCCTTGTTCGTTTATAGCTCTGTATAGATTGTTTTTTCCTAATTTTAGATTGTTTTTCTTATCTTTTACAAAAGAAGACTCTCTAAAACTATCACTTGTAAAGTATATCGTAGTTCCATCTGTTGTCATTGTTAATGGTCCGTCGTGATATTGTGAATTTAA
This sequence comes from Flavobacterium sp., assembly GCA_043744095.1. Lineage (GTDB taxonomy): Bacteria > Bacteroidota > Bacteroidia > Flavobacteriales > Flavobacteriaceae > Flavobacterium. The sequence continues at coordinate 2,332 of JAYTVI010000234.1, read as the reverse complement.
AGCTGTAATAACATCAATATTTGTAAATGTACCATCAATATTGTAATCAGCTTTGTATACATCTAAAAAAGGTTCTTTGTTCCAACCATAATCTTTTCTTGCTGCATTTCTTGAACTTGTAAAATAAAGTACATTGTTATAAAGTACTGCTCCAAAATCTGATTTATCACCGCTAACAGTTGTTGGGTTTACATCATATAATTTTGTTTTGTCTAACAATCGTGGAATATAATTCGGATTATCTTTAAACGTTTTTGCTCTTTGATCATTTGGAGCCATTGATGCAAATTTTTGCATTTGTTTATTTGCTTCTTCGTATTTACCGTTAGCTTTTAGCATTTGTGCATAACGAAAGTAAGTTTCTGAATCTTGGGTAGATTCTACAGCTTTTGCATACCATTTTGCAGCATCAGTTGTATTAAACATATTAAAATAAGTATCTGCTAGTTGTTTGTAAACATATCCGTCAGATTTTCCGTTTTCAACTAATTTCATATAAGCTTCTGCGGCAGCTACATATTCGTATCTGCTGTATAACTTGTCGGCTTTTTGTGTGTCTTTATTTTGTGCTGTAAGGCTTGAACAAGCAATCACAAAACTTAGTGCTATATATAGATTTTTCATTTTTAGTATTGCTTTTAGGTTAGAAATATCTTGGTGATTGAGATACCTTTTTAGGGAAATTCAAATTAAATAACAAAATAACTTCGTGTGAAGCTGGTGTTGTTACTTTCAAATCTGATACGATATGGTCATAAGCATATCCAATTTTTAAATTTGGATTTATTGCAAAATTCACCATCGCTCCAAAACTGTCTTCTAATCGGTATGTTGCTCCTATTTCAAATTTTTCACGGTATAAGAAATTCGTTGATACATCTAAAGATACTGGTGCATTAAATGCAGATTTTACCATTGCAAATGGTTTGAATTTTAAATTCTGATTCAAATCAAAAACATATCCACCTGTTAAAAAATAGTGAGATACTTCGGTACCATATTTTGTACCATTATAATCTAAATAGTTAGACTTTAACATATTTGGAATAGAAAAAGCAATATAATATTTGTTGGTATAATAAAACAATCCCGAACCAAGATTCAACTTGCTACTGCTAGGATTTCCTCCTGAAAAAGCATCATCATCTTTAATTGGTAAAGTATAAATTATAGTGTTGAAATCAATTTTATGTAGCGTAACTCCAGCCTTTAAACCAAAAGCCAACTTGTGTTCGCCACCAAGATTTAAAGTGTAAGAGAAATCTCCGTAAATATTATTTTCTTCTACTGGCCCTATTTTATCGGAAATAATAGATAATCCTAGTCCAACATTTTTACCAACTGGCGATGAACCTGAAAGGGTAAATGTTGTTGGCGCATCTTCTATCTCAACCCATTGTTTTCTGTATAATAATCCAAAAGAAAGATTTTCTTTAGATCCAGCATATGCCGGATTAATCACATTCATATTATACATATATTGTGTATAATGTGGATCTTGTTGAGCATTGGCATCTAAAAATGTCATAAACATTATGAGTGCTGTAATAACTATTTTCTTCATAAGTATTGGTGTTTTGTTTTAAGATTGCTGCTTGAATTTTCAAACAGCAATCCTATTACATTTTTGAACTATTTTTTTTCACGATTAATATATACCCAACCCGTTACTGTTTTCTCATTATTACGTTCGATAACATAGTAATAAGTTCCGTCTGGTAGTTCTTCTCCTTTATCAGATTGACCACACCATTGATTTGTATAATTGTTTTGGCTAAATACTTTAGATCCATAACGATTGAAAATCTCAAGTTTTGTAACATTTAAAGTTGTTAATTCAAAACAATTATTTTTAGTGTCATTTCCTGGAGAAATACCTTTTTGAATTGTACAAGAAACATCAGTTGCATTATAAGTTCCTTCTGCAGTACATCCATCTGGTGATGTAACAACTACTTTATATATTCCATTTGAAGTTACTCGTATTGTTTCTGGATCAGCAGTTGCAACAAAAGTACTTGGAACTCCTGACCAAACATAAGTACTTAATGGTTCAAAAACACCACTTGCCGGTATTGCCGTCAATAAATATTCATTTGCTTCACAACCTGAATTAAAAGCAACTGCAAAGCTTGGCAAAATTGTAACTGAAGCTGGAGTTCTAAATTCTCCACAACCATTTGCAGCTGCAATTACATATTCTACTGTATATGTACCTGCATTACTTAAGCTTGAATTGATTGCTCCTGTAATTGGATCAATGTTTAATTCAACATTAGAAACATAAGTTCCTCCCGCTGGCGCTGTATTTACAACATTGTGAATAATTGTA
>JAYTVI010000233.1:0-10270 GCA_043744095.1 Flavobacterium sp. | reverse complement strand
AATCTAATTGGATTTCAGAACTATTTTGAAAATTATTTTTTAATAAAATAGTTTTTCCTGATACATCATTTACTTCAACACTTTCTGGAATAGTATTTCCTAATCCGATATTGAAAATTCCTTTTGAAGGATTTGGGTAAATTGCGACTTTGTTTAAATCGAATTGTTGTGTTGAAAGCGGAGTACCTTCAACCAAAAAATCATCAACAACTACACCCAATTGGGTTACTCCACCATCAGAATGAAAAACAATTCTAAACATAATATTAGCAAAACCCCCTAATTGATTTAAAGGATATTCATAGGTTGTTAAAGTGGTATTGGTACCTGTCCATTGTCCTCCAGGGCAATTGTTGCAATCATTTCCTGTGGTGAGTTCTGTTCTGTCGCTATTGAACCAGTTAGTTCCCATTTCTCCAAGATTATACCAAACACTGCCCGAATTAACTGAGTATTGAACATATACAACATCCCAATTTTCCTCTAAATCATAAGCCATTTTGAAACTTATTTTAGGATTTGTCAATTGAGTTAAATTATAGCATCCAGAAACTAAGAAACTTTTTCTATTGTCTTCATAATTGCCCAATAAGTTAGATGTATAGACATTGTTTGTACCAGAATTTATAACGCCACCTGTACAAATACCTCTTTGCCAAGTTGACAATAAACCCGAATCGTCATATGCCAAAAGATTGTCATTAGCTGATTCAAAAGTGTTTACTTGGTTTAAAATTCCAGGGGTATTGATGTAAAAAGTTTTGATAACTGTATTGTTTTCGCTGATACCATCATTCAAAATAGTACTTGTTACTACCAAATTATAAGAACCACTTCCTAATGTTACTTCTGGTAAAGTTATTGTTGTATATTGATCTGGATTTAAAACACCATTCCAATCATAACTATAATTTGTAGTGTTGATAGTATAGTTAATCGCAACAGCAGTAATAACATTTGATCCGTTATTTTTGATATTGATTTGAGGTGTTACTGAATTTTGTGTACAGCTAATAACTGTTGATAACGGACTCAAAATCTCTGTAAGTTTTACATCGTTTTGAGGAACTTCGACAACAATAGCTGATTGCCAAACTCCTCTACCATAAGTTGCTGCAGTAATTTTTTTGTCTTCTAAATTGATATCTAAATCAGATACCGAGACGTTGGGTAAATTGGTATCGTAAGGTTCCCATTGAGACATAGTATCATCACGATAATAAACACCCAAACTGGTTCCTACAAATAATGGGTTGTTTGAATTTTGACCTTGATGTACAATTACATTTTTAGCAATATTAGGAAGTCCGTTACTGATATTTGAAAAAGTTGTTCCGCCATTAGTAGATTTTAAAACTTGTCCGAAAGTACCTTGAGTTGTGATATAAACAATATTACTATCTGTAGAATGTATGTCTATAGATGTGATGGATGAAGGTGCGTTATAAACAGATTCAAAATTAATTCCTTTGTTAGTGCTTTTATACAATTCACTTGAGCTTGAAATATAAATATTATTATTATTACTAGGATCAATTGTTACTACTCTAAAATCTCCTATACCAAGATCATCTAAATTTTGTCTTTCCCAAACACCATTGTTTAATTTATATAAATTAGAATAGCCCGAATACAATTCTCCCGCAGAGTTCATTGTTAAAGGAGTTATCCAATTTCCGCCATCGTCATTTGTATCAGTTTCTGCTGCTGGAGCACTTATTCCTCCAGATGAAGAATTTCCTGCGTTATTACTGATATAAAGATTGCTCCCAAATTGTATAAATCCAAAATATTTATTACTATTATTTGGGTCTATTGCTGTATCCATACCATCAGCCCCAAAATAGTTTTTCCATTGATTATCGCTGTATGCATGACCTCCATTGTCTTGAAGTCCTCCCATCATTTTTGAAGCCGATTGTGTTGAGACTGCAATTTTATATATCATTCCTATTTGAGCCGTTGCAGTTAAATCAGTAAACGAAGCCGAATTATCTGTAGAAACATAAACTCCACCATCACTACCACAATATAATCTATTGCCAAAAAATCTTAGATGATGAATGTCTGCATGTGTATATCTAGGACTAGATGGTGAACTCCAATTGTTTCTTTTTACAAAAGTTGTTCCGCCATTTGTAGATCTCCATAGGTTTAAACAACCCGTATACAATTCATCTGCATTGGTAGGAGAAACTGCAAAAGCCAAATCATACCATGATTGGTTTGATTCAAAAACATCAGAGTTATTGGCAGTTCTACTAAACGTAGCTCCAGAATCTATAGATTTATAAACTCCTTGAAAACCTCCACTAGAATTTGAACTCAAAATGTATACTATACTTGCATTTGCTGGAGTCACATCCATTATCATTCTTCCTGATGATGATGGCAAACCTGTTGAAGCTGCAATAAAAGTACTTCCTGCGTCTGTAGATTTGTAAAATCTATTTTGATTTACAACATAAACAGTATTAGGGTCATTTGGTTTTAATCGAATACGTCCTTTTGAGAAATCTCCTGTTTTAGTATTTGTCCAAGTTGCACCTGCATTTGTTGATTTATAAATTCCATTTGATGTTGCTACCCAAAGCATATTTACATCTGATGGGTTGATGAGTATATCTCCAGCGTATGTATCAGTATTTGTAAATGTTAAACCCGTTGTGCTCCAACTCAATCCGCCATCTATAGATTTCATAACTCCAATAGAATAAGTGTCTGTACCATCACAATCTCCTGTAGCAATATAAATGATGTTTGAATTTAATGGGCTAACTGCAATTCCAGAAACGCCAATTTGAGGTAAATTATCTGAAAGTGGTATCCAATTAGTTCCGTTTGTAGTAGATTTCCAAATACCTCCAGCAGGAGTTCCTATATAAACTATGTTTGAATTTGATGGGTCTTCATAAACAACATTTACTCTTCCTTGACCAGAAGACCAAGAACCGGTATTGGTATGGGTAAATGGTCCGACTGGAACCCAATTACTAATTGGCAAAAGAGTCGTTAATCTTTTGCTTTGACTTTCTTTTTTTTGATTAAAAGCAGACCACATTTCTGAAGGAGTAATGATAAATCCTTGAGGGTTTGTTTTATTTCTCCAGTGGTTCTCCCAGCGCATAAAAGGTTTAAAACCACTGCCTTTTTTGTTTTTGTTGTGACTTTCCCAATAAGTATCAAAAGCGCTTTTTAATTCATCTATTGAAGTTTGTTTTTCTTTATTGATTCCTTTTTTGGTATCATTAATTGTTTTCATCCAAGGTGCAGAAGGATTGAACTGAGCAAAACCTGTGAAACTTGACAATACTATTAAAAACAAGTAATACTTTTTCATTTTGTATAATTTTACTTCAAAATTAATAAAGATTTTTGATTATTTCTTTTAAAAAGTATGTTTCTGTTAAAAATTATACTTTGTTTAACTAATTTTTATTAATTATTTAAAAAAAATACACTTTGCAATACTATACTTTTGTAAAAAATATTTTATGTTAGTTTTCTTAAAAAAAATTAAAATCTTCTTCGGCGTTATGGCGGTTCTATCTGTCATTATTATAGCATTATTTTATTTTGCTTTAAAACCAAAAAAGACATTGAAAATTTTTAATCCAGCAGACGTCAATCCAGAGTTGGTTGATAGTACCGTACAATATGTTAGTAAGTACCATACAATTGCTGATTTTTCTTTCACAAATCAAAACGGAAAAACAATAACCCAAAAGGATTATGAAGGTAAAATTTATGTAGCCGATTTTTTCTTTACTACCTGTGGTTCTATTTGCCCTATTATGACTACTAATATGGTAGATGTTCAAAAAGCAATACAGCATAATCCAAAAGTTTTGCTGCTTTCTCACACCGTTTTTCCTGAGATTGATAGTGTTTCTGTATTAAAAAAATATGCTGTAGAAAAAGGTGTTATTGATAGTAAATGGAATTTGGTTACTGGTGATAAAAAAGAAATTTATGCTATGGCAAGAAAATCTTATTTGGCCGTAAAACTCGGAAAACCATCAGAACTTTATGATATGGTACATACAGAAAATTTTGTGCTTGTAGACACTAAAAGACGAGTTCGAGGATTTTATGATGGTACCAAAAAAGAAGAAATTCAACGTTTGATTGACGATATCAATTGGCTTTCTCAAAATGAAGATTAATTGAATAAAATCTTTAAAATTATTTTTTTATCTGTACTTTTGTAATCTTAATTCAATCTAAATAAGATTTGCGAACTACCATTCATTCTTTAAAAAAAGGACAAAAAGGAATCATCAAAGATTTTGATATTGATATTGTTCCGCTCAAATTGCTCGAAATGGGTTGTTTGCCTGGCAATGTTGTAGAATTGTTACAAATTGCTCCTTTTGGAGATCCTTTGTATTTGAATATTAATGGTTCTCATCTTGCAATTCGAATTGAAACTGCTCGTGAAATTGAAGTTGAAATTATAAATAATAGTATCTAATGAAGAGCGCACAAAATATTAATGTGGCACTTATTGGAAATCCAAATACCGGGAAAACTTCTGTTTTTAATCAACTTACAGGGCTATATCAACAAGTTGGAAATTATCCCGGAATAACAGTAGAAAAAAAGATTGGCTTCTGCAAACTTCCTAACAATATCAAAGCCAATATCCTTGATTTGCCCGGAACGTATAGCTTGAATGCCAGTTCTATAGACGAAAATGTAGTTATTGAATTGTTACTCAATAAAAACGATAAATTATTTCCAGATGTAGTGCTATTGATTACAGATGTTGAGAATTTGAAACGAAATTTATTGTTGTATACTCAAATTAAAGATTTAGAAATCCCTACAATTCTTGTCATAAATATGGCAGACAGAATGGAATATAAAGGGATTTCGCTCAACATTCCTTATCTTGAAGAACATCTTAAAACAAAAATAGCACTTATCAGTTCAAGAAAAGGAAAAGGTATTGATGAGTTAAAAAATTTGATTGTTACTTACAAAACTATTTCAACTGAACCTTGTTTAAACGCTTCAAGTATAGACCAAGAATATTTCAATAATCTAAGAAAAACTTTCCCAAACCAATTGCTTTATAAATTGTGGTTGGTCATCACACAAGATGTGAATTTCTTGAATCTTGACCGAAATGAAATAAGCGGAAATTTTACCAAATCGCATTCTGATTTAAAACGATTACAACAAAAAGAAACCATCAAAAGATACCAGTTTATAAATGATGTATTGAAAAAAGGCTTAACAATCGATACTTCAATTGCTAAAGATTTTAGAAGCAAATTAGATCGAGTATTGACTCATAAAGTCTGGGGTTATGTAATCTTCTTTATGATTTTATTTGTGATTTTTCAATCTATATTTGAATGGTCAAAAATACCAATGGATTTTATTGATAACACATTTGCTTCATTAAGCTCACTGGCCAACGAAAAATTAGCTCCTGGAGTTTTAACAAACTTAATTTCACAAGGTATCATTCCTGGGATTGGCGGAATATTAATTTTTATACCTCAAATTGCTTTCTTATTTCTTTTTATTTCTATTCTTGAAGAAAGCGGCTATATGAGTCGTGTTGTTTTTCTGATGGATAAAATTATGCGCAAATTTGGACTTTCTGGAAAAAGTGTCGTGCCTCTAATATCTGGAACCGCTTGTGCAATACCAGCCATTATGGCTACTCGAAATATAGAAAATTGGAAAGAACGATTAATTACTATTCTTGTAACTCCTTTTACCACTTGTTCTGCACGATTACCTGTTTATGCCATTATTATTGCCCTTGTGATTCCTGATAGATATGTTTTAGGAATATTGAACTTACAAGGAATAACTTTAATGTTACTCTATCTTTTAGGTTTTGGGATGGCAATATTTTCTGCTTATATTTTAAATAAAATATTGAAAGTAAAAGGCAAAACCTATTTTGTTGTTGAAATGCCCAATTATAAATTACCGCTTTTCAAAAATGTATTTATAAATGTCATCGAAAAAACCAAAGCTTTTGTTTTTGGTGCTGGAAAAATCATTTTAGCAATTTCTATAATTTTATGGTTTTTGGCATCAAATGGTTCTGGGGCAAATTTTAATAATGCTACCGAAATAATCAAAGAAAAACAGCTGCAAAACCCTCTTTCAAAAATAGATTTTGAAAATGCTGTTGCTTCACAAAAACTAGAAAGTTCCTATATTGGAGTTATGGGAAAAGCAATAGAACCAGCAATTGCTCCTCTGGGTTATGACTGGAAAATTGGAATAGCCGTTATAAGTTCATTTGCAGCAAGAGAAGTTTTTGTAGGTACATTGGCAACCATCTACAGTGTTGGCGGAAGTGATAATGAAGACACTATAAAAAACAAAATGCAAGCAGAAATAAATCCTAAAACAGGAGAAAAAGTTTTCAACTTTGCAACTGGAATTTCGTTACTTCTTTTTTATGTTTTTGCTATGCAATGTGCAAGTACATTAGCAATTACTAAAAAAGAAACTAACACCTGGAAATGGCCATTTGCTCAACTCCTTTTTATGAGTGGTTTTGCGTATGTTGTTGCGTTGATAGCTTATCAAATTTTAAAATAAAATAATGCTTCAAGAAATAATAGCCTTTATAATATTAGGAATTGCAATTGCTTTTTTGATTCGCAAATTTTTTTGGAAAAAGAAAAAATCAAATTCTTGTGGTCCAAACGATTGCGATTGTCATTAAATCTTTGGATTAATTTATTTTTATAAAATACTCTTTCGGATTTGTTTTTTTTCCTTCTTTTGGATAAGGTAAAACTTGAATACTTTCTATTTTTAAAGATGTATATTTAGAGAACCAATCTGAATTAATCTCTTTATTCTGAGAAGAAAAGACCAAATTACTTTCTTCTACCAAAACATTGTTATTATATACAGATACAACTGCTTCAACATCTCCAGCAGTAATACATTCAACACCTTTTGGGCATCGAGAATCATTGACTATAGATTTTAAAACAAATGCAATTCCGTCCTTTTTTATTATTTCCTGAGAAATAATCAACCCATTACTTGTTGTATTTTTTTTAGAAGAACAAGAAGTTACAATTAAAGCTATTACAATTAATTTTATAATTTTTTTCATTTGTGTTTTTTAAAGCAATTTTACAAAAAGATTTGATGCAATTTTATTAGAAACCAAGATTTCTAATGCCTCTATTTTAATTTTTAAAGATAAGTCAAATTCTTCTTTTAGCAATATTTTTATTTTAGAGCCTAAAGCAATGTTGTTTTTATCGAGATATTTCAAAAATTCAGATGAAGTGTCTTTTACACCAACACAAACTCCAGTTTGATTTTCTGAAAGTTCAGATAGTAATCGCTTTTCTATTTTAATTATTTTTCCATTTGCATCAGGAATCGGGTCACCATGAGGATCTTCTGTTGGGTTTCCGAGAAAATCATCGAGTTTATTAATGAGTTTTTCAGATTTTATATGCTCTAATTGTTCTGCAACATCGTGTACTTCGTCCCAAGAAAAATCAAGCTTTTCTAACAGAAACACTTCCCAAAGTCTATGTTTTCTAACAATCATTTTGGCGCAGAGTTTTCCTTTTTCTGTGAGAGAAACTCCTTGGTATTTTTTATAAAAAACTAAATCTTTTTCGGCTAATTTTTTCAACATATCAGTAACCGATGATGCTTTTGTTTCTATTTTATCTGCAATAGCATTGGTGCTTACTTCTTGCATAGTTGCTGAAGTGAGATGGTAAATAGTTTTGAGATAGTTTTCTTCTGAAAATGTCATTTGATAAAAATTGGCTTCTGAAAAATTAATTTTTTACTATTAATAACGGTATTGTTATACGGTGTCTAACATTATCTACAGTTGTACCAAGTATTAAATCTTTGAAACCTGTATGCCCATGTGTGCCCATAACTAGGACGTCAAAATTGTTTTCGTTTATAATTTTAGGGATTATTTTACTGGGTTTTCCAAAACCTAATATGGTGTTTATTGAATATCCTTTTTTAGATAGCATTTCAAAATATTCGTGTAGTAATTTCTCGTCGATTGTAGTTTCATGGTCTATAATTTTGTTTCCATACATCATTGCGCCTACGCTTTCTACAACGTGAATAAGTGTATATTCGGCTTCTTTACCTCCTAAATCTATGGCGTGCTCGAGAGCTTTACTATCTGCATCCGAGAAATCTACCGATATAGCAATATTCTTTTTTGTGAAATTATTTACTCTATTTAATTTTAATGGTGTTATATGTGGCGAGTGATTTTGTATGGTTTTCATTTCTTTTGATAGTAATGGTTTGAATACTATAAATAATAACAAAATCAAAAATCCAATTGCCAAAGGAACAACTGTAAGCCATAATAACGTTGGATTTTCTGATGTTTGAAGCCATGATTTTATTTGAGTAAAAACCAATCTTCCATTTAAAGTAACTATTATTATTGCAACTAACCAAGAGGCGACTTGTGTCGTTTTACTGATATGAAAACCTTTCATTTTTTGTTTGTCACTCACAAAATGAATCAACGGTATTATAGCAAAACCAAGCTGTAAACTCAAAATAACTTGACTCAAAATAAGCATTTTTCCAGTAACACTTTCACCAAAAATACTAATAACAATTACCGCTGGAACTATAGCAATCAATCGTGTAATGATTCTTCTTACCCAAGGTTGAATTCGTAAATTTAGATAACCTTCCATAATTATTTGACCCGCCAAAGTTCCCGTTATTGTAGAGCTTTGTCCAGCGGCAATTAGAGCTATTGCAAATAAAATTGCTGCCCATTGTGTTCCTAATAATGGCGCTAGAAATTGATGCGCATCTTGAATTTCTGCAACTTCAAACAATCCGTTTTTATAAAAAGTTGCCGCTGCCAATATTAAAATCGCTGCATTGACAAAAAATGCTAAGTTGAGTGCAATGGTCGAATCTATAAAATTATATTTCAACGCTTGTTTTATTCCTACTTTACTTCGATCAAATTTTCTAGTTTGTACTAAAGAGGAATGAAGGTATAAATTGTGCGGCATAACAGTAGCCCCAATAATTCCGATGGCGATATAAAGTGCTTCTTCACTAGGAAGAGTCGGAATTAAACCTTTCAAAATGCTTCCTGCTTCTGGCTGTGCAAATATCATTTCAAATATAAAAGACAAACCAATAATTGCAACCAATGCAATTATAAACGCTTCCATTTTTCGCATCCCTTTATTGATAAGAAATAATAAAAGAAAAGTGTCTAAAACCGTAATTAATACACCTTGAATTAAAGAAATTCCAAAAAGCAAATTAAGACCAATAGCCATACCTAAAACTTCAGCAAGATCACAAGCAGCAATTGCGATTTCGGCAAGAAAATAAAGAATATAATTTACAAACGGCGAATATGTTTCTCTTGATGCTTGAGCCAAATCGCGTTGAGTGACAATTCCTAATCGAGCACTTAGACTTTGTAGCAATAGTGCCATAATATTACTCATCAAGAGTACCCAAATAAGTGAATACCCAAATTGGCTTCCGCCAGCAATATCAGTTGCCCAATTTCCAGGATCCATATAGCCTACTGAAATTAAATAAGCTGGTCCAAAAAACGCCAGAATTTTTCTAAAAGTACTCGTCTTTCCTTGTGTGGAAATTGATTCGTTTACCTCTTCTAGTGATTTACTCATAGTAAATATTTATAAAAACAAATATATACATTTTTATATAAAAGTAAAATATTTTTTAGCCCTGTCTAAAAATATGTTTTTGATAATACTTTTACAAATACTTACTTTTGTAAAATGAAGCACTATCATTATATTTTTACAGGTTCAGGATTATCGGCTTTAATGACCGTTTATGAAATGATTTTATCCGGAAAATTTAATGAAAAATCCATTTTGTTATTGGATAAAAATGCAAAAAAAAGCAACGATAGAACATGGTGTTTTTGGGAGGACAATCCTTCAATATTTAATTTAATAGTTTCAAAAACTTGGAATATTGCACTTTTTGCAAATAAAAATTTTAAACGAAATTTAGAATTAAATCCATATCAATATAAAATGATTTGCGGATTGGATTTTTACAATTTGGTTTTCGATTTAATTTCTAAACAAAAAAACATTCGTTTTGTAAATCAAAAAGTGATTGATTTTGAAGAACTTGGGCAACATTGTATTGTTAAAACAGAATCTGAAAGTTTTACATGTAATAAAATTTTTAATTCTATTTTCAATCCAAATCTTGTAAAAAATCATACTAAATATCCATTATTGCAACAACATTTTAT
>JAYTVI010000232.1:0-3030 GCA_043744095.1 Flavobacterium sp. | reverse complement strand
AACAACCTCGCTATAATCGCTTATAATGAGGTTGTTTTTTATGTTTTTTTGAAATTATTTTCAGAAAATGGGAGTTGCGCAACAGTTACGGCTGTTGGGCGTAGTGCTTTCTTCTTAAAGTTATTTAACTACAAATATTATATCTGTCAAAGCAGTAAACGTTTTCGTTTTTCCTTTAAATTCAAATTCTATTTTTAAGTCTTCAATTTTTTTCGCTTTGAAGTTATCCAGATAAGATAAAATTGTTGGTTTTAAAAGGTCAATATTTCTTTTTAATTTCCACGAATTTGTGAAATCATCCGTGTCAACAAGTACTAGAAATAAGCGGTTTTCAGAACCAAAACGCATTTCGCCTTGATTTTCATAAAGCCAAGTTGCTAACATTTTTGGGTTGTCTTGTACTTCTTGTAAAATTTGTAATTTTTCATTTTTTAAAGTTTTGAGAATGTCTAAACAAAAATCATCATTTCTGTCTTTCATTTTCTCAACTATTTCATAAAAAATATCTGCTGGTTTAGCTGTTTTGTCAAAAATAATTTTTGCTTCAGTTGCTTTCTTTTTTAGAAAAGTTAGTTCAACAGGAAATCCTTTTTCTTTACGTTTGGTTTTGATATATTCTGCTGGTAAATAAGTTACTTTTAAATCAAATGGTACGTCATTTATAAAAAAGTCAACACTTTTAATTTGCCCTACAGTTGGTAAAACTTCTGAATGGGATTTAAAAATATGTTCGATTAAAATACTGCTCCAATGGTTGTACCAACTATTTAAAACATAGCCTTGCACGGCTACACTTATTTCAGTTTCAAATTTAGATATTAAGTTTTCATAAGATGGATTTTGAACTTTTACATACCTGCTTACCAGATATTTGTCTAAAGAGTTTTGATAATCTCCGCCCCAATCGAAATTTTTTAATTTATACAATTCTGAAACGAGCTGCGTTGTGTTAAGTGCTTCAACTTGTTTTGTATTTTCCAATTTAATGAAGTTATCAAGAACTTTATTTGAATTATTTACATTAGAACTTAATATGCCAAATAATTCAACGAATTGCTTGGCAAGTACAGTTTCTGTTAGAATAATATTGCTGATTTTCAGAAATTCAGCAATAAGTTCTTTTCTGCTAATTGATTTTGTTTTCAGCCACAAAAGACCTATTTTATTACTACTAAACTCTTCGAGTTCTTCGTTTTTATGTAATTTGTCCCAATAATTAAAGTCCTTCATTTACTAATTGTTCTTTATGGTTACTTAAAATGAAATGCTTCTTTTTAGGACTGCAAACAAATAGTATTTCTTGACTACCTGCAACGCTTCCTTTTCCGCCTCTTCCGTTTTGATATGTTTTTGCTTCTACAGTTACATTTCGGTATTTTGAAATTAATTTTTCAAATTCTATAATTCCTGGATAACTTCTATTGTTATAACTAATTAACCAATTAGGTATTTCTTCTGATAATTCAAAAAGTTTTTCAAAGGAAGAAAGTACATCTCTTTTTTTATCAAAACCGCTGAAACGTTGTGGCTCATAACGTTTAATTCCGTTAACAAACTCTTTATCTTTCCAATATTCAGTGTATGTTTCAAGTAAGTGATAAAATCCTTGATAATCAGCGTGACTATCACAATATGGTGGATCAAAATATGCTAAATCAACATTCTTTATATTTGGCAATAATTCTAAAACATTTTGATTATAACTTTTATTTTCTTTATTATTATCAAAAATTGAATTATTATATTTTGGTAGTAATTCTTCGAAAATTTCTTGAACTGGTCTTATTAAACTTCTATTTCTTTTAATTCTTTCTGGATCACTTGCATAGATTAATGCTTGAGTGTGTCCAAAATGTCCCATTGTAATTTTTCTTGTCATACTGCGATTTATTACAGTGAATGCAAGTGCTTGTTTATACTTATTTTGAAGTAAAGGAATATTTGCTCTAAAATTATCTAAAAAGATAGCTTCTTCTTTCTCAAAAAAAACATTTGTAAATGTAGTTTCGATTAATTCAAAGTCATTTTTACTTTGTGAATTTTGGAAGAGAATTTCTAAATCAATGTTATTTAATTTTTCACAACCATTCTCAATCAAAGCTTTGCCAATTTGATTGTTAAAGTTTAAGAAATCATTTGTTATAACTTCAAAACCTAATTGTTTGAATAAATAAGCTACAGACTGTGAACCAGCAAAAGCGTCAATTGTTGTTTTGACATTTTTTGGAATAAATTTATTTATCCAAGGCAAAAGCGTATGTTTTGCTCCTAAATACTGAGGTTCAGGGAATTGATAATTAAAATACTGATATTCTTCAAAAAGCATACTTCAAATTTCTAATTTGTAATTTACAAAGTTAAACTTTTTTTGTTGTTTTTTCAGTAGAATTTCTTGTGCGCAATTTTTTTTAGCATTATGCCCAACGTTTTGTGGCTTGGCGTCAGTTGGGGATTTGGTTAGCCAAAACTATCGATTTTAAACCAAACTTCCAAGTACAAAACCAACATTAAATTGAGCCCAAAACCCCAATTGCGCCAAACCGCTGTTAGCCGTTCGGTTTTTTTGTTAATATCCTTTTAATTTTAATTCTTTATTATATTCCTTGTCCATTTTGTAAAGTATTCTGTCGGATTCTTCAAATTTTATTGAAAATTTTTCGCAAACTTCTTTTAGTTTTTCGAGATAATTTAGATAAATATTAATTTGCAAGTTTATATTAGTTTCTGGATATTTTAATTCTGTTCCGTAAATAAATCGGTAAACTCTTTGGTCAATTATTTGGTAAACTTTTGGATTTCTGAACCGTAATATTGTGGAAGCCATTGCAAGTCTTACACCTTTCTGATTTTTACTTAATAAATTTAATAGGATATCACCTGTTAAATGCCTTTTTAAATTTTCATCTTGTGGATTTATTCTGTTAAGTAAAATGATAGTTTCGTCATCAAATTCCGCATATCGATTTACTTTCCATAATACAATTTCATTCAGAATTTCTTGATTAAAATCGGAATTTAAATTATCAAGTT
>JAYTVI010000231.1:0-10373 GCA_043744095.1 Flavobacterium sp. | reverse complement strand
TGAATTTTGTAATTTTGCACTATGAATAAACCTGATACAATAGAAGATTTTTATAGTAAAAAATTCAATTGGATGCCTGATTCAATTAAAAACGAAATGGGTCATTTTAATGTATTTCCCCTTGAGCCTTATGTAGGAGAAAATGCCAAATCTGCACCTTATAAAAGACGTGATTTTTATAAAATTATGCTCATTACGGGCAATTGTAAGTTTCATTATGCTGATAAAACTGAAGAAATAAAAAAACACGGATTGACTTTTTCAAATCCGCAAATACCATACAGACACGAACATTTAGAGAAGATTAGTGGTGGTTTTTTTTGTATTTTCAATCATAATTTTTTTAATCAATTTGGAAATTTAAACCTTTACGAAGTTTTTCAACCCAATGGAAATCATTTATTTGAATTGTCAGACAATCAATATGATGAAGCTGAAAATTTGTTTAAAAAAATGACTCAAGAATTAAATTCAGATTATACTCATAAATACGATTCTTTGAGAAATTTGGTTTTTGAATTATTGCATTTGGCAATGAAATCAAAACCATCTTTAAAACTTGATAATCAACCAATAAATGCATCACAGAGAATTTCTACTTTGTTTTTGGAATTATTAGAAAGACAATTTCCAATTGATGAAAATCACCAAAAAATAAATATTCGTACCGCTTCTGAATTTGCTAATCTACTAAATGTTCATGTAAATCATTTGAATAGAGCATTAAAAGAGACTACCAAAAAAACAACTACTCAAATTATTGCTGAACGAAAAATACAAGAATCAAAAATATTGTTAAAGCACAGTAAATGGAATATTTCAGAAATCGCTTATGCATTAGGATTTACAGAAGTCACACATTTTAACAACTTTTTTAAGAAACATTTACAAAGTAGCCCTATGAAATATCGTAAGATTTGATTTTAAAAAAAATAGGTTTTAAGAATTTAATATGTCATTAACCAATGCCAATACCATATCAAATTGCTCTTCTCTTGAAAGATGAGAATTATCAATCTCTATAGCATCATCAGCTTTTATTAAGGGAGAATCATTTCTGTGTGTGTCAATATAATCGCGTTCTTGCACGTTTTTTAGCACTTCGTCAAAGGAAACATTTTGTCCTTTATTTTGCAACTCATCAAAACGACGTTGTGCTCGAGTATTAGGACTTGCAGTCATAAAGATTTTGAGTTCGGCATCAGGAAAAACAACTGTGCCAATATCACGACCATCCATTACAATTCCTTTTTTGTTACCCATTGCTTGTTGTTGCTCAACAAGTTTAGCTCGAACTTCAGAAACTTCTGCAATTTTACTTACAAAATTAGAAACTTCAAGAGTTCTAATCTCGTTTTCGATATTTGTATCATTCAAATACATTTCTGCAAAACCCAATTCGGGATTGAATTGAAAACGTAATTTTATAAAAGACAAACTATTTATCAGCGATTGTTTGTCAAAAGTAGTAGCTTGAATATAACCATTTTGCATTGCAAAAAAAGTCACTGCACGATACATTGCACCAGTATCAACATAGACATAACCCAAATGTTGAGCAAGTTGTTTGGCCAATGTGCTTTTTCCTGTTGATGAATATCCATCGATTGCAATTGTAATTTTCTTCAAAATAGTAATATTTTTATTGTTCTTGGAAATTTATTGTCAAACCAAACAAACTCGTGTTGGCTGCAAGTGAATATCTAGAGTAGGAGTAATCAAATTTCATTCGTCCCATTTTTAAACCAAATCCTACCGAAATTCCAGAAAAATTTCGTTGTTCGAGTAATTTCAATTCTTGACCTCGTCTAAAATTATATCCTACTCTAAAATTAAATCCTTTTTTAGGAAAAAGTTCAGCACCAATAATTACGTGACGTAAAGCATTATTAAAAAAAGATGTTTTCTCTGGTGTTGATGAACCATCAATTGAGTTTTGTGCACGATTCGGATTTGCAAAAGCCACTTTCCATTGTTGTAAATTTTCAAAAGTAAGATGCCAACGAATAGGAACATTTTCTACTTGTTGTGATATTCCTGCAATTATTTCAAAAGGTAATTTTTCTTTAGTATCGGCATATTGAGTAAACTGCATTCCAATATTTCTCAATACCAAAGCATAATTAACATCATTAGTTTCATCTATATACAATGCACCAAGATCAATTGCACCACCAAATGAATTGTAACTTTCTAGTGTAGAATTGATTAGTTTTCCGCTTGCACCAAGATACAATTCAGTATAAGGAACATTATAGGAATAGCCTACAGAAAGAGCAATTTCGCTACCAGAAAAGTCAGAAGTGGCATTTCCTATCTCGTCATAACCATTAAATTTTCCGTAATTGATATAGTTTACACCAGCTTGAATTGTTTGTACATGTCTATCGTAAGTGTAAGCATAAGAAGCAGTTCCGTAGGTTACTTCACCAAAATAACTGCCATAATTTAATGCTAAATGATTGTCCATTTCTGGATTTATAGTTGCGGGATTAAAATTGGCTTGATTTACATCGTGATCATAAATAGTAATTGTTTTTCCTCCCAAAGCTGCTTGACGAGGCGAAGTAACTAAATTGAGAAAACGATAAATAGTTTTTCCTCCAACTTGACTGTAAGTTACAGTTCCGCTAAAAATAATTAGATATAAAAGGAATTTTTGAATCATTTGTTTTCGCTATTTCTGTGAAGTATAACGCAAATGCGAAGATAAAATTATAAATACAATTTCCAATTTTGATTTATTGATTTTTTGTTAAAAAAAAGGCCTCAAAGGTTTGAATCTCTGAGGCCACCAATAGTGTTGAGTTTATTGGTTATAAAATCTTTGCATTTTTTACTTTTTGATCTGTAATGGCAAATCTAAGAACTTCACTCATTTCTTTAACATAATAAAAAGTCAATCCTTCTACATATTCAGGTTTTATTTCATCAATATCTTGTTTGTTTTCGTGACACATTATTATTTCTTTAATGTTGGCACGTTTGGCAGCTAATATTTTTTCTTTGATTCCGCCTACTGGTAAAACTTTTCCACGTAAAGTAATTTCTCCAGTCATTGCTATATTTTTCTTTACTTTTTTCTGAGTTAATAGCGAAACCATCGAGGTTAGCATTGCAATTCCTGCACTTGGGCCATCTTTTGGAGTTGCACCTTCTGGAACGTGAAGGTGTATATTGTATTTACCTAACATTTCTGAATTAAATCCTAATAGTTCAGCATTGGCTTTGATATATTCTAAGGCTATTGTGGCAGATTCTTTCATTACAGTGCCTAAATTTCCTGTTATAGTAAGGCCACCTTTTCCTGGAGAAATTAGCGATTCTATAAACAAAATGTCACCACCAACTGCTGTCCAAGCCAATCCAGTAACAACACCAGCAACATCATTGCTTTCAGATTTATCGCGTTCTAATCTTGGAACTCCGAGAACCTTAATAATATCTTCGTCGGTTACTTTCTTGTTATAATCTTCTTCCATTGCAACCGATTTGGCTGCGTTTCTAATGACTTGAGCAATTTTTGTTTCTAAACCACGAACACCAGATTCACGAGTATAACCTTCAACAATTTTTTCTAATTGTTTTTTTCCAATAGTCAATTCTTTTGAAGTTAATCCGTGTTCTTTTAATTGTTTTGGAAACAAGTGTTGACGGGCTATTTCTACTTTTTCTTCAATTGTATATCCAGACATTTTTATTACTTCCATTCTATCTTTCAATGCAGGTTGAATGGTTGCCATATTGTTGGATGTTGCAATAAACATAACTTTTGACAAATCGAATCCTAATTCAAGGAAATTGTCATAAAAAGCACTGTTTTGTTCAGGATCTAAAACTTCTAATAAAGCTGATGAAGGATCGCCTTGATTGCTATTGGATAATTTATCGATTTCGTCTAAAACAAAAACTGGATTTGCAGTTCCTGCTTTTTTCAAACTTTGAATAATTCTTCCAGGCATAGCACCAATATAAGTTTTTCTATGCCCACGAATTTCTGCTTCGTCACGTAATCCACCTAGCGAAATACGAACATATTCTCTACCTAAAGCTTCTGCAACCGATTTTCCAATAGAAGTTTTACCAACTCCTGGAGGACCAGTTAAACAAATAATTGGCGATTTCATATCGTTTCGCAGTTTCAAAACTGCCAAATGCTCAATCATTCTTTTCTTAACATCATCAAGACCAAAATGGTCTCTATCTAATATTTTTTGTGCTCTTTTCAAATCAAAATTATCTTTAGAATAATGATTCCAAGGCAATTCTAGTAAGAGTTCTAAATAATTTCTTTGTATTCCAAAATCTGGCGCTTGGGGATTCATTCGTTGCATTTTAGACAACTCTTTTTCGAAGCTTTTATGGGTTTTTTCGTCCCATTTTTTAGCTTTTGCTTTGGTTCGCATATCGTCTAATTCCTCTTCTTGCGAAACGCCACCCAATTCTTCTTGAATGGTTTTCATTTGCTGATGCAAAAAGTATTCACGCTGTTGTTGGTCTAAATCAAAACGTACTTTAGATTGAATATCATTTTTCAATTCTAATTTTTGTTTTTCAATATTCATAAACCGTAACGTTTCTAAAGCTCTTTCTTTCAAGGCATTGATAGCCAAAAGATTTTGTTTTTCTTGAACAGTTAAGTTCATATTAGACGAAACAAAATTAATTAGAAACGATTGACTTTCGATATTTTTGATTGCAAAAGTAGCTTCAGTTGGAATATTTGGACTTTCTTTTATGATTTGAATAGCCAATTCTTTTATTGATTCTAGAATGGCTAAAAACTCTGTGTCATCTTTACCAGGTCTTTTTTCTTCAACTTCTTTAACTAAAGCCGTTAGATATGGTTTTTCGGTTGTAACAGCATCAATTTCAAAGCGCTTTTTCCCTTGAAGGATAACTGTTATATTTCCGTCAGGCATTTTTAGAACGCGCAAAATACGAGCAACAGTTCCTATTTTATTAATATCGTTTTTGGTAGGATCTTCGTCTTCTTCATTTTTTTGGGCAACAACTCCAATTGTTTTTCCGGCAGCATTGGCATCGTTAATCAATTTTATCGATTTGTCACGACCAGCAGAAATTGGTATTACCACACCAGGAAACAAAACCATATTACGAAGTGGTAAAATAGGCAATGAAGCGGGCAACTCTTCGTTATTCATTTCTTCTTCGTCCTCTGGAGTAAGTAACGGAATTAATTCAGCTTCAGAGTCAAATTCTTGTGCTGACATTGTGTCAAAAGCTATTATTTTGTTTTGTGACATATTTTAGAGTAAGTCAAATTGACGTTAATAAATTGTAAATTCTTGAGCAAATGTAGAATATCTTTTTGTACTAAAGAATTAAATTCGATGTATGACATTCTATTTTTAATAAAATCGATATAGCAACAAATAAAATCGATTACTACCTTATAATGTCAATGATTGTGCCATAAAAAAATCCGTCAAAATGACGGATTTGTAGAATATTAAAATATCTTCTCTACTGTTTTGTATAAACTTCCGTAACATCACAAGAGATATACAAAGGATTTCCGCTATCTGTAGTAATTACATCTATATTAGTATCAGTTTGAGATAATGTAGTACCTGCTACTATAAAAAATTCATAAACAGTTGTGCCATTATCATCATAAGTTAAGGTTAAAGTATCTCCATCTAATAACCAAGTTCCTGTAAAATTTGTACCTGTAAAACAAGTAATTGCACTATTTATAATGGTCACTCCTTTATCATTTAAAACAAAAGTATTGTTAGCACTTAAAGTTAAAAAAGTATTGTTATAACAATTGGTTTCATTTAGTTGATTTGTAGAAGTTGTATTGTTTCCGTCTAAGTTTGTTGGTATAGATGTATTGTAAGCAGTGAGTTTATAATTTCCAGTAATCCCAGAACTTGATCCTACTGCTGCAACATTTATTGGACCAACCCAATTGCTAAAACTTGTAGCAGTACATCTAGAACGAATATAAAAATCATATCCTGTAGTTTGTAAACCTGTAATAACTCTTGAACCATTTGTAGCACCAATAATAGTTCCGTTTCCTATATTGAAAGCTGTTGCGCCGTATTGAATTTCGTATTCGGCAATAGTTGGTACAACCGTCCAATTTACTGTAATTTCGGTATTTGTGTTGGCTGATCTTACCGCTGTTAAATTTGTTGGACTTGAACAAGAAACTGCACCCACTGCTGCAACATTTATTGGCCCAACCCAATTGCTAAAACTTGTAGCAGTACATCTAGAACGAATATAAAAATCATATCCTGTAGTTTGCAAACCTGTTATAATTCTTGAACCATTTGTTGCACTAATAATAGTTCCGTTTCCTATATTGAAAGCAGTTGCGCCGTATTGAATTTCGTATTCGGCAATAGTAGGAATAACAGTCCAGTTTACAGTTATTTCAGTATTTGTATTAGCTGATCTTACAACAGTTAAATTTGTAGGAGAAGCACATGTTGTACCGCCAACTGCAATTACGTTTATTGGACCAACCCAATTACTAAAACTTGTAGCAGAACATTTTGAACGTACATAAAAATCGTAAGAAGTTGTTTGTAATCCTGAAATTACTTTTGAATTTGTTGATGAAGCAACAGTTGTTCCTGTTCCGATTACAAATCCAGTATTTCCATATTGAATTTCCCACGAATTTTCATTTCCTGCGGTTAACCAACTTACAGTAATTTCAGATGTTACTACTGCAGAACGAAGTGCTGTTACTGCTGTAGGGTTTGCACAAACCGATATGCTCGAACCTACAGAAACTGGCCCAACCCATTCACTATTAAGTCCAGCATCACATATTGTTCTGATATAAAAATCGTATTGTTTTGTTGCGTCTAATCCGTTTATAGTTTTTAATGGTGTAGAGGCAGTAACGGTTGTTCCGCTTCCTATTACAAAATCTTTCAAACCATATTGAATTTCCCAATTGCTTGAATCAGAACTTGCTGTCCAAGTAACATTGACACTTGTTCCGTTGATAAAATTACTTACATTTAAAGTAATTGGAGCATCACATGTTGGTTCTGGAACTTCGATTAATAATGCTGGATCTACAGGTTCAGTATCTCCACAAGATGTAAATTGCAAGGCAATAAAAAAGAGAGAAAGAAAGGTTATTAATTTTATTTTATTCATTATAATTTTTTTTAAATAATTTTCAAATATAATTAAATCATTCGATGCATCAAGAAAAAAAATAATGATTATTTTTATGCCAACTGTAACAAACAATTTATATTGTGGTCTTTATTAAAAATCATACTATTCTATTTGAGTTTAGCTAACCAAAATATCGAAGATTTAATTTCGCTTTGTAAACAAAAAAATCAGAAAGCACAATTTGAGGTTTACAATCGGTATTGTAAAGCAATGTACAATGTTGCCTGTAGAATTGTAAAAGACGAACATTTTGCCGAAGATGTTATGCAAGAAGGTTTTTTGAAAGCCTTTTTAAAAATTGAGGATTACAAACAAGAAGTTGCTTTTGGTGCTTGGCTCAAGCGAATTATTATCAACTATAGTATTGATTTTTATAAAAAAAACAACAAATTCAGAATTGACGAAATAGATAAAGTTTTGTACAAAATAGATGATGCTTCTTCAATTAATGAAAATGAAATAAACTTTAATGAATTGAAAGTAGGACAAGTATTGAAAACAATAGAAAACCTGAAAGATAGTTATAGAATGGTTTTGACTTTGTTTTATATAGAAGGATTTGATCAAGAAGAAATTTCTGAAATATTGGCAATTAGTTATGCCAATTGTCGCACTACGATGAGTAGGGCAAAAGAAAGTTTGAGAAAAAAATTAGATGAAATACAATATTAGAAAAAAGAAGATGAATAAGAGAGACGATTTAATG
This sequence comes from Flavobacterium sp., assembly GCA_043744095.1. Classification (GTDB taxonomy): domain Bacteria; phylum Bacteroidota; class Bacteroidia; order Flavobacteriales; family Flavobacteriaceae; genus Flavobacterium. The sequence continues at coordinate 2,491 of JAYTVI010000231.1, read as the reverse complement.
CAAACAATGTTTGAAAAATTTAAAAATGATTGGGACATTCACGAACCAAATGCAAATCATTTTGACCGATTTATAGAGAAACAATCTCGCAAAAAAACAAGAAAAAGATATTGGCTGCCTTTATCTATTGCGGCTACTATATTGATTACGGTAGGATTTTTTACTTTTTTTAATACCAACGAAAAAGCGGGTAACGATCTGGTTTTAGCATCAAAAGAAACCAAACAAACCGATTCTATTTTTACAGCAATGATAAAAATAGAACTTGAAAAAGTAAAAGCAAAAAAATCACCTAAAAACGAAAAAATTATTGCCGATGCTTTAATTCAAATGGAAATTTTAGATGCTGATTATGAAAAAATTAAACAAGATTTGATTGCAAACGGAGAAAGCAAACAAATTATTTATGCTATGATCAAGAATTTGCAAACCAGAATTTCATTTCTTGAAATAGTATTAGAACACATAGAAGAAAATGAGAATTTTAATAAAATGACAGATGAAAAAACAGTTTAACATTCTGATAATTTTATTCTTATTTCCTATTGCAATTTGGGCAAACGCTAAAGATTTGGGCAATTTTACCAAACAAAAAAGCATAAAAAAAGCCTATTTTGTCCATAACGATGCGGGAATAAATATTTCAAATTCCTACGGAAGTGTTTATGTAACCACTTGGAATGAAGATAAAATAGAGTTGGATATTGTCATCAAAGTAAGTGGCGATAACGAAAATTGGGTGATAAAAAAGCTAGACGAAATTGACGTCTCAATCGAAGCTTTAAAAAGTTTGGTAACCGCTCAGACCAATATTGCAAAAAATAATTATAAAAATAATTGGAAAAACAATAGTATTGAAATCAATTATATTGTAAAAATTCCCAAAAATGGAGCTGTAAATATTGATAACAAATATGGTGAGATTATCACCACAGATTTGTTTGCCAATACCGATTTGAATTGCAAATATGGCAAAATAACATTAGGAAAGTTAAACGGAAATTCCAACTCAATTCAAATAGATTATTGTAGTAAATCTACAATTGATTATGTCAAAAATGCAACAATAAATGCCGATTATTCTGGGTTGACAATCAACGAATTCGGAAAAATAAATTTACGCGCTGATTATACCGATCTCAATTTTTTGACAGGTAACGATTTGAAATACAATTGTAGCTATGGAAAATTACTTTTAGGAAAAATCAATAATTTAGACGGAAACGGAGATTACCTTTCTATAAAAGTAAATCAGATTTTTAATAATTTGCAGATAGAAACAAGTTACAGTAAAGTAACTGTTGTAGAAATGGATGCAAAAGCAAATAACATCAATATCAATACAGAATATACCGCAGTAGAAATTGGTTATGATGCCAATTATATTTTTGATTTTGATATTAATGTAAAATATGCTGATTTTAAGTTTGATGGTGATTTAGAAATTGCATCAAAACAGGTAAGTAATTTTAGCAAAAGTTATCAAGGTTATTATAAAAAAAGCGGACAAAACAAAATAGATATTAATTCCTCTTACGGGAAAGTAAGTTTAAATCAAAAAAATTAATCAAAAAAAGCAGTATTATGAAAAATTCAAATCGTATTATTTTAGTACTATTATTTTTAACAACTATCGCAAATGCTCAATGGTCTAAAGAAGATAAAATAAATGGAAACGGAAAAATAATAACCAAAAACATCACTACATCAGATTATGATAAAGTATTGGTTTCCGGTTTTTATGATGTTGATTTGGTTTCAGGTAAAGAAGGAAAAATTGAAATATCTGGCGAAGAAAATTTGTTGCAATATGTGAAAATTGAAGTTGAGGATAATGCTTTGAAAATCTCAACCGAAAAAAGATTTTATTTGAAAACCAGTATTGGAAAATCGATAAGAATTACGGTTCCTTTCGAAAGTTTGGATGAAGTAAATCTATCAGGTTCGGGAGATATTAATTCAAAAAACAAAATAGTTGCCTCGCAATTTTCTACAAGTCTTTCAGGTTCTGGCGATATAAATCTAATGGTTGATGCTAAAGACATTACTTCAAAAGTAACCGGTTCTGGTGATATGGTTTTGAAAGGAAAATCAGAAAATTTTAAATGTAGCGTTACAGGTTCTGGAGATTTAAATGCTTTTGGATTAGAAAGTGATAATGTAAACGCATCAGTAACAGGTTCAGGCAATAGCAAAGTGAATTGTACAGAATTACTTGAAGCACGAGTGACAGGTTCAGGAGATATTGATTATAAAGGAAATCCTAAGAAAAAAGATACTAAAACTGCGGGTTCAGGAAGTATTTCAAAAGTGTAAAAAAGTTGTTTTTTTTTAAACATTAAGGCATTAAGTTTCATTAAGTTTTAATATGTCAAACTTTTAGTTTCTAATACACTGATGTCCGATAAAATCTTACTAAATAGGATTGAAGACAATGATAATGACACATAACAAACAGTTCACTCCTACGGAGCTTACTTTGAAGATTATA
>JAYTVI010000230.1:0-10396 GCA_043744095.1 Flavobacterium sp. | reverse complement strand
GGATTTTTATACTATTTAAAACAGAAAAAATTGTCTTTAATAGATGTGAATTAGTTTTTATTTTAGTTAAATCAGCATCAAAACTTAAATAAAATTGTCTTGTTCTTTTATCTTCTGGAAGAAAAATCGTGTTAACTAATTTATCATTTCCAGTTACCATACCTTCAGCTCCATAACCAAGTGCAACATTTAACCAAGTTGGAAATTTTGATCCTTTAAAAAACAAATAAACATTTGTTGACAACCAATACGTTTGCCCATTATAATCTTTTAGAATTTGTTCGTTTAAGGTATTTCCTAAAACATTTGGTCGAGCAGAAGCATATGGCGTGGTGTGAAATGAAAATTTTGGTACAATTCGTTGTTCTTTCCAGAGTAATTCTTGCGAAACAAACAAAGCAGTTCCAGAAGCATTTGCAGCAATATCTCCCATAGAAGCACCCCAATTTGATGAGTATCCATCCATTACCTCAACAGCTGACAGAAAAACAAAACCTAAAGTTGACCCATAGAGTAACTGATTTTTTCTAGAAACACCAGACCATTGTAAGGCATTTTTTCCAAAATTACCTATTTGATATGACGAAAAAAAATGACCTGCTTTATCCATTTGTAACCAATCGGAATTATCATTTATAGTATGAAAATTACTTTGAGGATAATCGGTATACCAATATTGATTTAATCCAACCAAGATTCCAGCAGAAATTGCAGCTTCAGAAATAACAACTGTATTTCGTCGTTGAACATTAATTGTATCTGTAGGTTTTAGATATTGTTCAAGTGAATTTTGAGAAAATGAAAAAAGAGGAAAAAATCCAACAAAAAAGAAAAAAATAAGACATTTTAAGTTTCTCAAAATCTATCGTTTTATACCTTGATTATTTACCCAAGCAACATATTTTTGGCGGTTAACTTCGTGCTGTGCAGGAGTTACAGCAAACTCGTGATATCCAAAATTGGTTACACTAGCACAAAAATAAATATAGTTATGTTTTTCGGGATTTAAAACAGCATCAAGCGCAGTAATATCTGGCATAGCAATTGGTCCTAGCGGCAATCCTTCGTACATATAAGTGTTATACGGCGAATCGGTTTCTAAATCTTTATATAAAACTCTTTTTATAGCTTGATTAAAATTATTACTTTTTAATTTAACGGCGTAAATGACTGTAGGATCGGCTTCTAGCTTCATTCCTTTTGCCAAACGGTTCAAATAAACTCCAGCTACTTTTGGTCTTTCGTCTTTTTTAACGGTTTCTTTATGTACAATTGAAGCCAAGATTGCAACTTGAATTGGTGTTAAATTTTGTTGGTTTGCTTTTGCAATTCGATCTTCTGTCCAAAATTTTCTATATTCTTTTGCCATTTTATCGCGGAATTTTATAGCACTTGTATTCCAGAAAAACTCATACGAATTTGGTACAAACATAGCTAAAACATTACTTTCTGTAAATCCGTTTTCGGTCAGAAATTTTGGATCTTTGAATGCATTTAGCAAACTCAAACTATCAGATTCAATTTGAGTAGCTATTCTTCCAGCAAAATTTTCTAATCGTTCTTGATTATTAAACGCTAGTTTTACTGGAACATTTTGACGCAGTGAGTTTACAATATCATTACTACTCATTTCTTTTTTTAATAGAAATTTTCCTGATTTATTTTCTCTTTGCGGATAGGATTTTTTGTTTGCAACCATTTCAAATCGCTCCATATCTTTTACATAAGGTGCAATTAATTGTTTTACTTCTTCATAATTGGCATTGGTTGGAATGTAAACATATACTTGCTTTTCTTGAAAATTGGTATTGGGAGCAAATATATCTCTATATAGCATATACCCGTAAACCATTAAACAAGAAATTATTACTACAGAAAAGATGGCGATGATTTTTTTTAAGTTCAAAACGTTTATTTTAAGTTGATTGATTGATTAATTGAAATAAAGCTTCGTCATTATAATTTCCGTTGACTAAATTCCATTGTTTTTTTACACCTATTTTTTGAAATCCAAATTTAGTAAAAAGCGCAATACTTATTTCATTTTCTATATCAATATTAGCATAAAGTTGATGTAAGTTTAAGTGAGTAAATGCATAGTTTAATAGTAATTCTAATGCTTCACTACCTACTCTATTATTCCGTTTGTCTAAATTTAGAATTAAAATTCCAATGCCTGCACGATTATTTTTAGGATCGAAATCAAATAAATCTATCAAACCAATTGCTGGAAAATCTTGTTCTTTACAAATAGCCAACCGCAATTGTTTTGCTTCATAAATATCTTGATGCGCATTTTCGAGATATTGTCTAATCAAAAATCTACTGTATGGCGTTTGTGTGTTGCTAACATTCCAAATTGATTCATCATTTTCCACAGCATATACAAACTCCAAATCATTCGGCTCTAATGCTCGTAAATAAATATTTTCACCTTTGAGAGTTTTCAAAATAATTACTTTTTAAATTTCAATTGATCCACTAAAAACAAATGTTGCTGGTCCTTTTAAAAACACATTGGTATAATGATGTTCTTTTTTATCAAAAGAAATCTCAAGATTTCCGCCTTCAACTTTTATTTGAATTGTATTTGATTTTGTTTTTTTAATAGCATACATAGCAATAGCTACAGCTGTCGCACCTGTACCACAAGATAGAGTTTCGTCTTCTACACCTCTTTCATAAGTGCGAATTGTAAAAGCATTATCGGAAGTTTGTGTTACAAAATTCACATTGCTTCCGGCAGAACCATACAAATCTGAATATCTAATTTTAGAACCTATTGCTTTTATATCTAGGTTTTTTAAATCATCCTTGAGTTCAACATGATGAGGAGAACCAGTGTCAAGAAACACATAATCTGATGTTATTTTAATATCGTCTACATCTTTCATTTGTAGTGAAACAATACCATCTTCATCAATTATGGCGTGATGAAATCCATCTGTAGCAATAAAAGTTGTTTGGTTCTGAATAAGTTGCAACTTTTTGGCAAAAGCCACAATACACCTACCACCATTACCACACATAGAACTTTGATTGCCGTCTGAATTATAATAAACCATTCTAAAATCGGTTTCTGAATCATTCTCGAGAAGTATCAAACCGTCTCCGCCAACTCCGAATCTTCTATCACATAAATGCTCAATAAGTTTGATATTGCTCTTTGGGAAAAAATTATTGCGATTGTCTATCATCACAAAATCATTTCCTGTTCCTTCATATTTATCAAATTCAATTTTCATTTGTTGCTGTATCTTGAAACAAAAGTACAAATATTAATGTTAAGTTAAAGAGTGTTAAACGAGCGTTAAACTCTTTTTTGAAAAACAATACTTTTATAATTTTACGTTAGTATTAAAACAAAATGTTTAACTAATATAAATTAATAAAAAAATGAAAAGAATTTCAAGTTTATTTTTAGTATCCTTATTTAGCGGAATCATAACACTTGGAACATACAAATTGTTATTTGAAAACAATTCCTCTAGTTCTATTGTTTCTTTAGCACCAACATCTTATGCTAAAAATGTTGGCTTAGGTTCTGAAAGTATAGATTTTACAGATGCTGCAGACAAAACAGTACATTCGGTAGTGCACGTAAAAAATGTTTCTTATAGAACAATGTCAAACCCAATGATGGAATTTTTCTATGGATTTAAAGGCGGACAACAACAAGAACAAGTTGGTACAGGTTCTGGTGTAATTATTTCTGCTGATGGATATATTGTAACCAACAATCATGTGGTAAAAGATGCTACAGAAATAGAAATTACATTAAATAACAAAAAAGCTTATAAAGCAAAAGTAGTTGGTACAGATTCAAAAATGGATATTGCTTTATTAAAAATAGAAACAGATGATAAATTGCCGTATACCATTTTTGCAGATTCTGATAATGTAAAAGTTGGCGAATGGGTTTTGGCAGTTGGTAATCCGTACAACCTTACTTCAACAGTAACTGCAGGAATTGTTTCTGCAAAAGCTAGAAATCTCGACACCAATGGTATACAATCATTTATACAAACTGATGCTGCAGTAAATCCAGGAAATAGTGGTGGTGCATTGGTAAACACTCGTGGTGAATTGATTGGTATCAATACTATGATTTCTTCACAAACTGGTTCTTATGTAGGATATTCGTTTGCAATACCATCTAATATTGCTCGTAAAATTATTGAAGACATTATGGAATTCGGAAATGTACAACGTGGTATACTTGGTGTTGAGGGTGGCGAATTAAACAATACTGCTTCTAAAGAATTAGGCATTAAAGAAACACAAGGTTTTTATGTAAAAAAAGTAACTAAAAATTCGGGAGCAGAAAAAGCAGGATTGACAAAAGGTGATATTATTGTAAAATTAGACAATCAAAACATCTCGACTTATGCAGAATTGTCTGGATATATTAGTACCAAAAGACCAAACGATAAGGTACAAGTAACTATTATTCGTGACGAAAAAACAATGGTTGTACCTGTATCATTGACAAAAAATGAATTTGTAAGTACCGAATTCAAAGGAATTGAGTTAGAAAATATAGATGCAACAGACAAGAAAAAATTCAATATTGATTCTGGAGTACGAATTAGAGAAATCACAAATGAAAACTTAAAGCCTTACTATGACGAACTTAAAGGAAACATAATTGTAAAAATTGATAATGCAAATGCGGTTGATGTAGAAACAGTTTCGAGAATATTGGATAAAAAAGATGAAAATCAGAGTATTAGTATAGAAATGATTGCCAAAAACGGACAAAGAATTAGAATTATTATTTAATAGGCTTATTAGTTTTGTTAGAAAAAGCCACTTCTATTAGGAGTGGTTTTTTTGTTACAATAAAATTTTTAATTTTTTTACGAAATCGTTTTCGTAAAAGATAATAATATACTACTTTTGCCTCGAATTTATAAAAATAACAATCTTTTTATACTATTTTAAACCAATGAGTACAACCCTTTCCTACGAAAAAGAAATCTCTTTTCAAGCAAGCAGACGAAGAGCTGGTGTTGAATTTATCAAAATTATTAGTGATTTATGGTATGATAAATCTATAGAAATGGTAATGTTTAGAAACCAATTGATGGATAAAAATGTAAGTGAAATTATAAACTTACACGAATATGCTGGAGAATTTGTTGGCAAACCAATTTCTATATTTGATTCGGTAGAAATTGCTCGTGCAATACTTTCTCTAGATTTGCCACCTTCTAAACTAGATATTGGGAAACTTACATATGAATTTCATTTAGAAAACAACAAATACAATAATGCTAAAGGATTTGTTATTGACAAATTAAAAAATGCCAAAAACACACAGGATATCCAACCAAAAGATGTGGTTTTGTATGGTTTTGGTCGTATTGGTAGATTATTGGCTAGAGAATTAATGTCTAAAATGGGCAAAGGCAATCAATTGCGTTTGCGTGCTATTGTTACTCGTGATAAAAATGATGCTGTAACATTAGAGAAAAGAGCTTCTTTGCTAAGATACGATTCTATTCACGGAGATTTTCAAGGTTCGGTTGTTGCAGATTCTGCAAACAATGCTTTAATAATAAATGGTACAACAGTACACATTATTACAGCAAATAGTCCAGAAGAAATAGATTATACCTCATATAGCATACAAGATGCTTTAGTGATAGATAATACTGGAGCATTTACTACACAAGAAGCATTAGCAAGACATCTTACCTCCAAAGGAGTTGATAAAGTGTTACTTACTGCACCAGGAAAAGGTGTCCCAAATATTGTTTACGGAGTCAATCACACCGATTATAATCCAGATGAAGTAACCATATTTTCAGCAGCATCATGTACTACAAATGCAATTACTCCTATTCTTAAAGCAGTTGTAGATACTTTAGGAGTTGTAAAAGGGCATCTCGAAACGATTCACGCTTATACAAACGATCAGAATTTGGTTGATAATATGCATAATAAATACCGTCGTGGTAGAGCAGCGGGATTGAACATGGTAATTACAGAAACTGGAGCTGGATCGGCAGTTGCAAAAGCTATACCTTCGTTGGCTGGAAAATTAACTTCAAATGCTATACGTGTACCAGTACCGAATGGTTCGCTAGTAGTTTTGAATCTAGAAGTAGGAAAAGAAACATCTATTGCAGATATTAATGCTATTATGAAAAAATATGCATTAGAAGGCGAATTGGTAGAACAAATTAAGTATTCTCTAAATAATGAATTGGTTTCTTCGGATATTATAGGAACCTCAGCACCATCTATTTATGATAGTAATGCGACTATTGTTTCAGCAGACGGAAAAAATATTGTTTTATATATTTGGTATGACAACGAATATGGTTATAGTCATCAAGTTATTCGTTTAGCAAAATATATATCAAAAGTAAGACGCTATACTTATTATTAAGATTTGTTTTAGTATTAAAACTAATCTTATTCTTTCTCCTTTACTAAAAAATAAATCGGTATTCCAAGAAGCATAATTAATACACCCCAACCACAAGTACTAGTTTTGGTAAACAACAATGCTACTGATACTGCACTTGCAATTATTATATAGACCATTGGTAAAAAAGGATATCCAAAAGCTCTATAAGGTCTTTCGACATCTGGCAATTTATTGCGAAGAATAAAGATGCCATAGATTGTTAAGATATAAAAAATCAAAACGATGATGATTACAAAATCTAGTAAATCACCATATTTTCCTGTAAGGCAAAGAGCCGATGCCCATATGCATTGAGCCCATAATGCCCAAGCAGGAACACTAGCAACATTTAAATGCGCTGCTTTTTTAAAAAACAGTCCATCTTTTGCCATTGTATAATAGACTCTTGCTCCAGCCATTATTAATCCATTATTACAAGCAAAAGTCGAAATCATTATCATAACTGCAATAATCAAAGTGCCGATATTTCCAAAAATATATTGCGATGCTACTACAGCAACTCGATCTGACTTGGCAGTAGCAATTTCGTCAAACGGAATAACTGCCAAATACATCAAGTTGGTTAACACATAAATTACACTTACTACAAAGGTTCCTAGAAATAAACTTAATCCTACATTTCGTTTTGGATTTTTTATTTCACCTGCAATAAAAGTTACACCATTCCAGGCATCACTAGAAAACAAAGAACCTACCATTGCTGCTGCAATACCAGAAATTAAAGCAACACCAGAAATTGGCAACCAAGAGGAGGTGTCTTTATTATACGATTTTGTTGCCCAAGCATCAGCCCAATTTGCATTCCAAATATCAGCTTTGGCAGCTAATAAAAATCCAAAAATAAGCAATCCGAGAAGGGAAAGAATTTTTAATATGGTAAGCACTGTTTGCAATTTTTTGCTATTTTTCACACCGCGACTGTTGAGATAGGTAAGAAATATTATCGTGATAATAGAAACAATTTGTGCAGCATTTAGATTGAAACTTCCTAGTGTATATAGAATATTTTCATCACTCATAGCTGGAACTAAATAAGCTGCAAATTTTGAAAAACCTACACCAACAGCTGCAATTGTACCAGTTTGTATAACCGCAAAAAAACTCCAACCATATAGAAATGCTATAAGTTTACCATAAGCTTCTCTTAAATAAACATATTGTCCTCCAGCTTTTGGGTACATAGCACTCAATTCACCATAACTAACTGCTGCTATCATAGTAATTAAACCAGAAATTATCCAAATTAATGTCAACCAAGCAGCAGAACCAACTTGTCGTGCAATATCAGAACTGACAATAAATATTCCTGAACCTATCATAGATCCTACAACAAGCATTGTACCGTCAAGTAATCCTAGTTCTTTTTTAAAATCGTCTTGGTTTTCCATATTTATTTTTTGTTATTATTTTGTTAAAGATAAAAATATTCATCAAACTAAAAACAAAAAAACGCTCTGAATATAGAGCGTTTCAATTTTTATAAAAAAAGTATTAGAAATGGTTTTAAAGTTTTGCGATTTTTTGAGAATAAACAACTCCATTACAATAAACTTTTACAATATAAATACCAGGTTTCAAACTTGAAATATCTGTTGAAGAAGCTTTCAATCTTCCTGATGTAGTATAAACTTTTACAGTATAAACTGTTGATGGTAAATTAGTAATAACAATTGTTGAGTTATTTACGAGTGTTATTCCAACTACAAGTACAGGAGTTGTAGGTGTAGTGGTAGTTGTGGTTGGAGTAGTTGTGGTTGTGGTTGTGGTTACTGGCGCAACAATTGTTAAGATTTGGTTCAAATTGTTATACCCTTTTAAAGCATCCCATAAACCTGTATTAGCACATTGAATTGCATATACCGGATTTGAAATTTGCAAATCAGGTAAGTTTAAATAAAGTTGATAAGAACCAACAGGAACATCAAAATTTAAATCTTGAACAATTTGTGTTTGTGTTCCTGATAACCAGAAATTTGGATTTGTTGCTAATACAAATGGATATTCAGTTCCGGTAGTAGTGTTTTTCAATATTAAATATGCTTTTCTTTCATTGATAATATTTCCAAATCCTGTATTTTGAAGATTAATTGTCAAAACATTATTTGCAATAGTAGAATTCAATAATTCGATTCTATAGCCTAATTTCTTTTGAATATCAGCATAACATCCGTTAGCAACCCAACTATCTTCTACTGTTTGATTATAATCTGCATTTAGGTAATTAAAATGGTATTTTCCCATTACAGCCATTGCATTCGAACAAGAAGAATAAGTTGTTAAACTACAAGTTTCGCCACCATCAAAAGTATATTTGCTTTGGTTTTCTAAATAGGCATAATCAGTAGCTCCATACAAATAGGTTCCATAATCATCAGCGCTTGATAAGAAACAATCATTATGTCCTGCAACACGAGATTTTACACTTTTGTTATAGGCTGTTGACGTAGTTACCGTAGCAGCACCACCTATTTGTCTTTGAATATAAGGAGTTCTAAAGGCTACCATTCTGTTCGGGGTTAATTCCATAATTTTCAATCCAACTTCTAAACGATCCGCTAGATTTTGAGCGGTTAAGTTTTCTGTTCCGAAGTTTGCCGAATAATACCATTCGCCATAATTACCAATAAAACCAGCTTCTAAATTTGAAATGACATCTTCATTGGCAGTAGTTATAGGTTTTAATTGTTCAATGTGTGCCAATATTTGTGCTTTTGTTGCATCAGAACCATCAATATTGGTATAACAAAAACGTAAAATACATTTTACACCAGCAGCTCTCATGGTTGTAAAATCGTTTTGAATTTTAGTCAAAAAATCGGCTGAAATAGGTGTTGTTTTAAAAGCATCTAAATAAAAGGCTCTCCAAATTAAGGTGATTTTTTCATTGGTTTTATACCCAGCTAAAGTAGCTTGATTTAAGGGAGTAAAGGTTCCAATTGATTTTCCTGTAGTGTAACGATACTGACCTCTTTCTGGGTTAGTAATGTTTTCTGAATTTGCCGTATAGGCTTGCGTTTGCGATTGCATAGCTATAGAGCATAGCAGCATTGTAATGAAAATTTTCATAATTCTAGTAGGTTAAGATTTATATTTATTTAATATTTGTTTTGCATTATTATTATTTGGGATGATAATAACACAGTGCAAATAAATGGGTTTTCTAAAAAAATAATTTCAACAATTCGATTAAACAACATATTTGAACGTTGAAATGCGTTAAAATTATTTTTTTGTAAGTTTTGTATTATATTATATTTAATTAATAATTCTAAAATATTAAACAAAAAAACTCTCAAGTTTCTTTGAGAGTTTTTTTGTTTAATATTTAATTTAAATTTATGCTTTTCCTGCCGCAATTAAATTTAATGCGCTTCCTGCTACAAACCAACCAATTTGACTATCATTATAAGTATGGTTTGCTAAAATGATATCTTTTGATCCATCAGCGTGAATAAACTCTAAAGTCAAAGGTTTATTGGGTGCAAATTCAGTTAAATCAAGGAAATTGATAGTATCATTTTCTTGAATTTTATCATAATCGGCTTCGTTTGCAAAAGTCAATGCCAACATTCCTTGTTTTTTTAAATTGGTTTCGTGAATACGAGCAAACGATTTTACTAAAACCGCTTTTACTCCAAGAAAACGTGGTTCCATTGCAGCATGTTCTCTTGATGAACCTTCACCATAGTTTTGATCACCAACTACAATACTTGCTACATTTGCAGCTTTGTATGCTCTTGCAACAGCAGGAACTGCATCGTAACTTTCTGTTAATTGGTTTTTCACTTTATTGGCTTCTTGGTTAAAAGCATTTACAGCTCCAATCAACATATTGTTGGAAATATTATCCAAATGCCCACGAAAACGCAACCATGGTCCAGCCATAGAAATATGATCGGTGGTACATTTTCCATAAGCTTTAATCAATAATTTTGCTCCCAAAATATTTTTTCCATC
>JAYTVI010000229.1:0-3071 GCA_043744095.1 Flavobacterium sp. | reverse complement strand
AATACTATTCCAGAAAGTGTTGAAGTAAATGATGTATCAGGAAAAACTATTTTATTAAAAAATAATTTTCAAAATAGTTCTGAAATCCAATTAGATTTGACAGCAATATTAAGCGGAGTCTATTTTGTAAAAATAAAAACAGAAAATCAAACAGTAATAAAAAAAATAATAAAAAATTAAATTCAAAAATGAAAATACAAATAAAATATGTTTCAGGTATGTTACTACTTTTTAGTGTTTCTGCAACAATAGCTCAAAACACAGTAAAAAAAGAACCAGGAATAAATGTATCCTTTATGGATAAAACCGTTAAACCAAACAATGATTTTTTTCGATTCGTAAACGGAACTTGGCTTGATAAAACCGAAATACCATCTGACAAAACCCGTTGGGGAAGTTTTGATGAATTACGTCAAAGAACAGATGTTGATGCTCTTGCTATACTAAAAGAAGCATCTAAAAACCCAAAATACAAATCAAATACAGATCAAGGAAAAGCTATTAATTTGTTTAAAACAATAATGGATACTATTTCTAGAAACAAAGAAGGTATAGCGCCATTAAAACCCTATCTGACAAAAATTGATGCTGTAAAAAACAGTCAAGATTTGCAAAAACTTTTGATTGAAATGGAACCAATGGGAGGAATTGGTTTTTTTGGAATAGGAATTGGTGCTGACGAAAAAGATAGTAATAAAAACACAGTAAGTTTAGGACCAGGTCGTTTAGGATTGCCAGATAAAGATTATTATATCTCTGACGAAAAAGACTCTAAAGAAAAACGTGAAAAATATGTACTTCACGTAGCAAAAATGCTCCAACTTATTGGAGAAACTCCTGCAAATGCAAAAATAAGTGCAGACAAAATTCTAGCTTTAGAAATTGCAATGTCACAACCAAGATTAGATAGAGTAGAAAGAAGAGACAGCCGCAAGCAATACAACCCAATGACAATTGCCGATTTGCAAAAAAAGACACCAATTATCAATTGGCAAAACTACCTTACTGGAGTTGGTTTGCCAAAAATTGATACCATAATTGTAACACAACCAAGATATATGGAAGCGTTGCAAACTATACTAACAGAAAACAAAGTTGCCGATTGGAAAGCGTATATGAAATGGAGTTTGTTGAACAGAACCGCTGGACAATTATCAACCAAAATTGGTGCTGCAAACTTTGATTTTTATGGAAAAACACTAACAGGTGCAATCAAACAACGACCACTTGAAGAACGTGCATTACAAACAGTAAACGGAACAATTGGTGAAGCTTTAGGGAAATTATATGTAGAAAAAATATTTCCTGCTGAAGCGAAAGCAAAAGCAGAAAAAATGATTCAAAACGTAATCAAAGCCTATCAAATAAGAATAAACAATTTGACTTGGATGTCTCCTGAAACAAAATTAAAAGCAATTGAGAAATTAAATAAAATTACCATAAAAATTGGTTATCCAGATAAATGGAAAAACTATTCTGCACTTATCATAAAAGACAAAGCAACAAAAGGCAATTATTTTAACAATATGGTAAGCCTTTCTCGTTGGGGTTTCAAAGACGATTTAGATAAATTAAGCAAAAAAGTTGACAAAACTGAATGGGGAATGTCACCTCAAACAGTAAATGCCTACTACAATCCATCGTATAATGAAATTGTTTTTCCAGCAGCCATTTTGCAACCACCATTTTACAATTACCAAGCAGACGAAGCTGTAAATTATGGCGGAATTGGAGCCGTAATTGGTCACGAAATTTCTCACGGATTTGACGATTCTGGTGCAAGATACAACGCCGAAGGAAACCTTGTAGATTGGTGGACAGATGAAGATTTAAAACAATTTACAACATTAGGAACCGCTTTGGCAGACCAATATTCAGCATTAGAACCACTTCCGGGAGTTCACGTAGATGGAAAATTTACATTAGGAGAAAACATTGGAGATTTAGGCGGAATAAATGCAGCTTATGATGGATTACAATTGTATTTGAAAGAAAACGGAAACCCCGGATTAATAGACGGATATACTCCTGAACAAAGATTATTTATCTCTTGGGCAACAATTTGGAGAGGGAAAATTCGTGACGAAGCTCTTAAAAATCAAGTAAAAACAGATCCACATTCGCCAGCAATGTATCGTGCTTATGTACCTTTGATAAATTTAGATACTTTTGCAGAAACCTTCAATATTAAAGAAGGAGATGGTATGTATGTTGCTCCAGAAAAAAGAGTGAAAATTTGGTAAACAAATAATTTTATAAAGAAAATCCTGAGTTTATACTTGGGATTTTTTTTTGACTTTAAGAAAGCTAATACAACTTACCAAAGCCCAAGTTCCTTCTAATATCACAAACGGAATATAATGAATACATATAGAAGTATAACAAGCAATACTTGCGCCAATAATATTCAGGACATAATACAATTGTCCGTTATTTTCAATAATCGAAAAGTTGTTGAAAAAGTATGCTATTAATACAATACTAACGCCAATAGCACCAATAATATCAATAGTTGTCATTACAATTCGTTTTTAAAATTATACTTTAAAATGCTTTCAATTTTATTACTCAAAATAAGTTTTCCTATTGATGGTTTCGAAAAATCAAACTCAGGTAATGGTAATTTCAGTTCCATCGCTTTATTTGTATAATATTCTATTCTTGTTTGATGAATAGGAGAAACAGCATTAAAAGTTTCGTTCCAACAATTTGTTTTAATAATTTTTTGAATAATACCAATACAATCCGTTTGATGAATTAAATTTAAAGGAGCATCTGGATTTTCAATATTTCTTTTTCCCGAAAGAAAATGTATCGGATGGCGATTATCTCCAATCAAACCACCAAAACGAAGCACTGTTGTTTTGAAATTTGTATTATGAATTAAAAGACTTTCAACTGCCAATAATTGTTTGCCACTTTCAGTATCTGGTTGAGGTAATGTTTCTTCATTTATAGTTTCATTAGCATCAGAATACACCGATGTTGAACTCACAAAAAGCACTTTTTTCACAGATGAATTTTCGATAAAAGGAACTAAAGTCTTGATTTTTGCAACAAAATTTTCTTTC
>JAYTVI010000228.1:0-10507 GCA_043744095.1 Flavobacterium sp. | reverse complement strand
CACTTCTCACCATCATATTTGCCGAATTAATATCTTTTAGATAACGACGTCTTCCCAAAACCGTTTCTACAAATCCATTTTCTCGAGCAAAATCTACTTGTTCACACATATATGCTTTTAGTTTTGGATAGGTTGCATAATACGCATCAATCAACTCGGCTGCTTCTTTTCGAGATAAATCTGTTTGATTGCTTAATCCAAAAGCAGAAACACCATAAATAATTCCGAAATTTACTGTTTTGGCATTGCTACGTTGTTCTTTGGTCACTTCTTCCAATGGAACATTAAATACTTTTGCAGCAGTGCTTTTATGAATGTCTTCGTTGTTTTGAAAAGCTTTTATCATATTGTCTTCGCCAGATAAAGCCGCAATTATACGCAATTCTATTTGAGAATAATCTGCTGATAATAACGTGTAATTTTCATCTCGTGCAATAAACGCTTTTCTAATCAATCTTCCTCTTTCTGTACGAATCGGAATATTTTGCAAATTCGGATTATTAGAACTCAATCTACCAGTTGCAGCAACAGTTTGCATATAATCGGTGTGAACACGACCTGTTTTTTTATCAACTTGATTAGGCAACGCATCAATATAAGTGCTTTGCAATTTTACCATTTGACGCCAGTCAAGAATGTCGCGAACAATTTCGTTGTCTTTTGCCAAATAACTCAAAACTTCTTCACCAGTTGCATATTGACCTGTTTTGGTTTTCTTTTGCTTTGCACCACCAATTTTCATTTTATCAAATAATACATCACCCAATTGTTTTGGGGAAGCCAAATTGAATTTTTCGCCAGCAGTTTCATAGATTTTTTGTTCTAATGCAGAGCTTTCTTTTGCCATTTCGACTGACATTTTCTTTAAAAAATCTTCATCAAGATTAATGCCTTCCATTTCCATTGCTGCAAGAACTGGAATAAGTGGAATTTCGATTTCATCAAACAATTTTTTTGTTCCAACTTTTTCTAAAATTGGTTGAAAATGCTCTTTTAATTGCAATGTAATATCTGCATCTTCGGCAGCATATTCTTTAATATCTTCTAGAGGAACATCTTTCATTGATAATTGATTTTTCCCTTTTTTACCAATTAAATCTTCGATTGATTTGGGTGAATATTTTAAATAAGTTTCGCTTAAAACATCCATATTATGGCGCATATCAGGATTGATAAGGTAATGTGCAATCATTGTATCGAATAATTTTCCTTTGATTTCAATTCCATATTTAGTCAATACTTTTAAATCGTATTTTACGTTTTGACCAATTTTTTCAATCGTTTCATTTTCAAAAAAGGGCTTAAATGAATCTGCCAATATCTGAGCTTCATCTCTATTTTCAGGAAACGGAACATAGAATCCTTTTCCTTTTTCATATGAAAATGATATTCCGACTAATTCTGCATTCAAAGCATCAATTCCTGTAGTTTCGGTGTCAAAACATACCGAAGTTTGATTTAGTAAATTTTGTAAAAGTAATTTAACAGGCAAGTTTCCTTGAATAATTTGATAAAAATGTTCGGTGTTTTCTAATGTTGCATAATGGGAGTTTGATATTACTTGGTCACTTTCGTCATCAGAAAAGCCAAACAAATCAAATTGATCTTCATTCGATTTTTTAGCAGGCGCTTTTTTCGTTGCTATTTCTAAATTGTTATTGTTATTGTCATTGGTATTGACATTGTACAATTTGTCAAATTGGGTTTTCATTTGTCGAAATTCCAATTCTTGAAACAATGCATCTGTTTTTTCTACATCAGGTTTAGAAAGTTCATAATCAGTGGCGTCAAAAGTTACAGGGCAATCCAACAAAATTGTAGCAAGTTTTTTTGATAATATACCTTTTTCTTTGTTGGCTTCAATTTTTTCTTTCATAGCGCCTTTTAACTTATCAGTATTGGCTAATAGATTTTCCATCGAACCAAATTCCTTTAATAGTTTTTTAGCTGTAACTTCACCTACACCAGGTAACCCCGGAATATTATCGGCTGCATCACCCATCATTCCAAGAAAATCAATAACTTGTTCTGGACGCTCAATTTCAAATTTTGCTAGTACTTCTGGAATTCCCCAAATCTCGATGTCGTTACCCATTCGAGCTGGTTTGTACATAAAAATATTTTCAGAAACCAATTGCGCAAAATCTTTATCGGGAGTTACCATAAAAACCTGATAATCTTCTTTTTCGGCTTGTTTTGCTAATGTTCCAATCAAATCGTCGGCTTCAAAACCTGGCACTTCTATAATTGGAATATGCATAGCTTTTAGTAATTCTTGAATATACGGAACGGCAATTTTTATAGCTTCTGGTGTTTCATCTCGATGGGCTTTGTATTCTTGATACATTTCATAACGATAAGTGCTTCCTCCTTTATCAAAAGCTACAGCTAAATGATCAGGTTTTTCTCGTTTTATTACATCCATCAAAGCATTCATAAATCCCATTATGGCAGAAGTATCCATTCCTTTGTTGTTGATTATTGGGTTTTTTATAAAGGCAAAATAACCGCGAAATATTAATGCATAAGCATCTAGAAGATATAATCGTTTTTGTGACATTTTGAAATAATTAGGATGTAAAAATAAACAATTGTTGTTGATGTTTTTGCATGAAAGTTAATTGAAAATATTGTTTATACAGAAGTATTAATCAATTTTATAGCTAGAAGATTAAAAACATTAATATACAAGCTATAAATTCTCTAATAAAGTTCCTTTTTATTCTACTAAAGTTAAATTTAAATTAACAGAATAATTTAAAAGAGATTAATTCGTTAATTTGTACAAAATTTCTATTAATGATACTTCGCTTACTGTTTTTTGCATTTATTCTCATACTTATTGAGTTTTATGCATTTCAGGCAATAAAAACAATTCTTAAACCCAAATGGTTGCTTTTGGCATACCAAATTCTTAGTTTTTCATTGTTTGTTTTTATTATTTATTCGTTTACATTATTTGATCGTTCTGTTGGTCAAACTAAGCAAACGATGATTACAATGGGATTGTTATTGTTGGTATATATTCCAAAAATAGTGATTACAATTACAATGCTTGGCGAAGATATTTATAGAGTTGGTGTAGGAACTGTAAATCATTTTATTAATAATGATAGTACAGCCACTTTTTTGCCATCAAGAAGAAGGTTTGTAAGTCAGTTAGGATTAGGATTAGCTGCGGTACCGTTTTTATCTTTGATTTACGGAATGACCATTGGTAAATACAATTATAAAGTTATAAAACAACGTATTTTTTTTCCAGATCTTCCAGATGAGTTTGATGGTTTTACAATTACTCAGATTTCAGATATTCATAGTGGTAGTTTTGATAATCCTGAAAAAATAAATCATGCCATAGATTTAGTCAATGATCAAAATTCAGATTTAATTCTTTTTACGGGAGATATTGTAAATACACATGCCAAAGAAATGCATCCTTGGATAGAGGCTTTCAAAAGAATCAAAAAACACGATTATGGTA
Organism: Flavobacterium sp.; assembly: GCA_043744095.1. GTDB lineage: Bacteria > Bacteroidota > Bacteroidia > Flavobacteriales > Flavobacteriaceae > Flavobacterium. The sequence continues at coordinate 7,026 of JAYTVI010000228.1, read as the reverse complement.
AATATTCAGTTTTAGGTAATCACGATTATGGTGAGTATGTTACTTGGCCAACAGAAGTTGCAAAGGATAAAAATTTTGAAGATATAAAAAATCTTTATGGTCAGATTGATTTTAATTTATTACTCAACGAGCATACTTTTATTCAAAAAGGTAAGGATAGAATAGCACTTGTAGGTGTTGAAAATTGGGGACATAATTTTAAACAAGCAGGCGATTTAAAAAAAGCTTCACAAAATCTTACAAAAGAAGATTTTAAAGTTTTAATGAGTCACGATCCAAGTCATTGGGAATATGAAGTAAAAAATCATGACAAACATTTTCAATTAACATTATCTGGTCATACTCATGGAATGCAATTTGGTATTGAAATTCCTGGTTTTTTTAAATGGAGTTTGGCTCAATATGTATACAAACAATGGGCAGGATTATATGAAGAATTTGGCAGATATATTTATGTTAATCGTGGCTTCGGGTTTCACGCTTATCCAGGAAGAGTTGGTATTATGCCCGAAATAACGGTAATTCAACTAAAAAAAGGAGAAAAATTAGCATAATTCGTTTAAAATGGTACTTTTGTAGTCTAATGTGTTAATTACAAGGCTTTAGAAATTAAATATTTTGGTTTTATGTCAAAATTTGGAGAACTCATAAATGCTCAAGTTCCTGTGTTGATTGATTTTTACACAGATTGGAATGATTCATCAGTATCAATGCATCCTGTAATAAGAGATGTAGCTGCAGCTCTTGGCGACAAAGCCAAAGTGATAAAAATAGATGTTGATAAAAATCAAGAATTGGCCGATGCTCTTCGCATCAAAGGCTTGCCAACATTGATGATTTATAAAGAAGGTCAAATGATTTGGAGACAATCTGGTGAACTTGATGCTAATACAATTATTGGATTGGTACAAGAACAAATCTAATAAATCGCTTCAAACCGATACCCGTTTTCTTTTAAAAAAGCTAAAGATTTAGGAAGTGCATATTCTAAATTTACAAATGCTTTTTCGCTATCGTGAAAAACAATTATACTGCCTGACTTTACATTTGATACTACATTTTCTAAACATTTTTGTTTTGTAATTGTTTGATCAAAATCTGCACTCAAAACATCCCACATAATAATTTTGTAACCTAATTTTTTTAATACATTTCCTTGCGTTTTTTTTATTTTACCATAAGGAGGACGAAATAATTTGCATTCAATATAATTGTTTTTTACTAATTCAGAATTGCATTGAATGGTGTTTTCAATATAAATTTCATTACTTGTTTCCCAACCTTTAAGATGATTAAAGGTATGGTTGCCGATAGAATGTTTTTCTTTTATGATTTTATCAAAAATATCAGGATGTTTCTCAATATTATTTCCAATACAAAAAAAGGTGGCTTTTGCATTGTATAATTTTAATTGTGACAAAGTCCATTCTGTAATTTTTGGAGTTGGTCCGTCATCAAAAGTAAGATATACTATTTTATCTTTATTCGGAATATCCCAAATGTATTTATGAAATAGTTTTTTTATAACCCAACTTGTTTTAATCCAATAGAATTTCATTTTACGAAATCTTGTTTAATACCATTTAAGTTTAGAATTTACTGTAAAGAAAATGAATATTTTTTTTTTATTCAAAAAAGAAAAATCAAGCATAGCATCGTTACGATTTATTTTTATTTTGAAGAAGAGAGAAAAAAGAACTTTTTATTGCGGTAAATTCTAAACTTAAATGGTATAATATAAAAAGAGCGGCACTTTTTTGGTACTGCTCTTAATTTTATTATTATTCCATATCTCTTCCAAAACGTTCAAACATTTTGTTGTAAGAGTTGAAAACGACTTTATTTTTATTATAATATTCCATATCACCTCTGTCTTTCATTACTTCTAATAAGCTTCTATAACGCTCTATATCAGTCATGATGTCAATTGCAATATCACTTTGTTCTGTAGGTCTTAGATTTCTATAAAAAGTAAGGTTTTCTTTGTATTTGGTCATAAGTTGGTCTAACAATTGACGAGCTTTTTGTTTTTCGCCAACTTCATAATAACCACCAGCAAAAGGATCTAATAAAGAATAATAACTATAATAGTTTACTGGCATTTTAGACATTGCCAAATCTATTATTTTCTTGGCTTTGTCATTCTTTCCTTCATTTATTAATTGCTCCATTAATCTCGCAAGATTAGTTCGGTAAGAAATACTGTTTTTTCTGGTTTCGGGATCATGATAAATAGTTTTTAACTCACCATTACCCCAATCCAATTTCATAGCTATATCATACATCTTTTCAGAATCTATTTGACCCATATCAAGCGGACTTCCATCTTTTGGGACAGTAGTTCTAATAGGTACTAACTTATAGACCATTCCGTCAAGTTGAAGAAAATCTTTCATCCAAAGATAATCGTCATCCCCAAAACTACCACCAGTAAAATATATAGGACGTTTCCAATTGTTATTGGCAATTACATCCAACATCATCAAGCGATTTTTATATAATGCTTGCCCTTTTATTTCTATATCTATAAAAGGCACAATAGAATCATTGTATTTTGGATCAACAACTTTGTTTTGAATGATAACATTTTTATCAATAGGTATTCTAACTTTATTAGTCGGATAAAAATGAATTTTCTGTCCGTTTTGCATTTCTAAAATTGTTTTTGGATCATCGCTAGCAATAAATTGAATTAAACTTTTTATGTCCCAACGATTTTTTGTTTGCTCTTGATGTACAGCATAATCTAAATTATCACCTACATATTGATCGTGTTTAAACGAAATTGGCAACCCTTCAGATTGATAACTTTTCATTTTCATTTGGTCGATATACCAATCGGTCATAAATAAACTTGTGTTGACAATCTTTATATCGGTTCTAACTTTTTCTATTTCTTGGGCATACCATAGTGGAAAAGTATCATTGTCGCCAATTGTAAACAATATGGCGTTTGGTTCACACGAATTCAGATAATTTTTTGCCATTGCAATTGCTGTATAGCGATTAGATCTGTCGTGATCATCCCAATTTTGAGAAGCCATCAATACTGGTGCAGCTAGCAATGAAGCAGAAATAACAATTGGTCCGGCAAGTTTGGGTTGAAGGTAATTTTTTAGAGTACCATATAAAGCATAAACTCCAAAACCTATCCAAATAGCAAATACATAAAATGAACCAACTAATGCATAATCACGTTCTCGCGGTTCAAAAGGTCTTTCGTTAAGGTATATTTTTAATGCAATTCCGGTAAATAAAAATAAAGTCAAAAGAATATAAAAACTTTTTAAATCCTTATTGGCATGATATATCAAACCAATAATTCCGAGAATAAAAGGTAAAAAGAAATACATATTTCTACCTTTATTATTCAACACATCAGTTGGTAAATTTTCTTGAGAACCCAAATGCAACTCATCTATAAAACTAATACCACTCAACCAATTACCGTCTAGATTGTCATATTTTCCTTGAATATCATTTTGTCGTCCTGTAAAATTCCACATTAAATATCTCCAATACATATACCCAAATTGATATTCAACCATAAAACTAATGTTGTCCCAAGTGGTTGGTTTTTCTATAATAAGATATTCACCATAACTTTTCAAGAATGAAACATAACCTTCATTATCAATTTGTTTTTTTGCATAGGCTGCTCTAAATTCTGTAATAATATCAACGAGTTCTTTTTCTTCAGAATATTCGGGTTTTAGCCTGAATTCAGGAACATGTGTAAAGTTCATATAATTTTCAACATGCTCAGTGCTCCATAATCTAGGTAAAATAGCTTTTTGATTGTCATCACTATTTTGCTCAGCATTTTTATAATTGTTTGTGATAATGTATTTGTTGGTTTTGTAATCTCTTTCATAATTTGGAGCTTTATCAAGATATGGGGTTTCTTCGTCAAGTCCTACAAATGTATCAGTGTATTGTGGTCCGTAAAATAATGGGTTTACACCATATTGTTCTCTATTGTAATAAGCTAATACTTCGGCAGCATCAGAAGGTTTATTCTCATTAATTACTGTATTTGCATTTGCTCGTATAGGCAACATCATCCAGGTTGAGAATCCAATTAATATAAAAAGAATACAAAGTAGTATAGTGTTATAAAAAACAAGCCCTTTTTGTTTAGTGTATTTTAATCCAAAATAAAAGAATGCAATAAATAATAAAAAAACAAAAATAGTTCCTGAGTCAAATGGCATACCTAAATTATTGACCATAAATATTTCAGTTTTTCCAAAGAAAGCCATTGTTAAAGGCAAAAGCAATTTGAAAATAAACAACAAAATAGCAACCACTACAATATTTGCAATGATGAAATTTTTTATCGTGATGGTTTTGTAATGTTTAAAATAATATAAAAAACCAATAGAAGGAATCGTTAATAACGCCATAAAATGCACACCAAACGAAAGTCCGATTACTAAACTGATTATCAATAACCATTTGTTACCTCTTGGAGTGTTCATTTCTTGTTCCCATCGCAATCCTAACCAGAAAAGTAATGAAATAAGTAAGGTTGCCATTGCATAAACTTCGGCTTCAACAGCATTAAACCAAAAACTATCTGAAAAGGTATAGGCTAAAGAACCTACAAAGGAAGCGCCTAAAATAGCAATTGAGTTTGAGTTGTTTATTTCAGAAAATTGTGAAATTAATTTTTTTAATAAAATAGAAGAGGACCAAAACATAAAAAGGATTGTAAAGGCACTCGAAAAAACAGACATCATATTTACCATCAAAGCTATATGGTTTTGATCTATCGCAAACATAGCAAAAAACGCACCAATCATCTGAAACAAAGGTGCTCCAGGCGGATGCCCAACTTCTAGTTTTGCTGCTGTAGCAATATATTCGCCACAATCCCAAAAGCTCATTGTTGGCTCAACTGTTACAGAATATGTTATAAGAGCAACAGCAAATGCTAACCAACCTAAAATGGTGTTCCATTTATTAAAATTAAATGTCATCATATGTATAGAAATAATATTTTTTTCGAGTTACAAAGAAACTATTTTTTATAGAAAGAAAGCTTTCCTTAACAAAAAAATAAATTACAATTGTTTGTATTTAATTTGTTCTTTGTTATTGATTGTAAAGACCTTCAAAAACCCCAATTGTTACGATTAAATTATTTTTAAATAAAAAAACTATAAATGTTTGCTAAAAATAAAATTTATTATAAATTTGCACTCGCTTAACAGCAATGGAATTGGTCTATGGTGTAATGGTAACACAACTGTTTTTGGTGCAGTCTTTCAAGGTTCGAGTCCTTGTAGACCAACAAAAATCTCTCTAGTTTTGAGAGATTTTTTTTAAAATTACTTTTTTTGTAATTTTAAATATAAAAAATAAAAAAAACTCCTCAAATTTTTGAGGAGTTTTTAGTTTTAAGGCAAAATTTTTTTTTAAATTTTGAAAGTAATTACAGGTCTAACAGCATGGTTTACTAAATCCTCACTAATACTTCCATTAAAGAAATGAGCAAAGCCGGTTCTTCCATGAGTACACATACCAATTAAATCTGCCTTTACTTTGGTAGAAAAATTCAGAATTCCTTTTTCAACATTTACATCATTATATATATGTAAAGAATAATTAGAATAGTTGTACTCTTTCATAAAATCTTCCATTATTTTTTCAGAAATATGTGTAGGTCTAAAGCTATTTGGTGTATTAATCATAACCAAATTTAAATGTGAATTGAATCCAGATGCAAAATCAATTAATTTATAAAAAGGTTTTTTTATTTCATCAGAGAAAGTAGAAGCAAAAACAAAATTGTTTGCAGTAAATTCTCCAGTATCACCTTTGATAACCAAAACAGGCACATCAGAATATCTAACCACTTTCTCTGTGTTAGATCCTATAAACATTTCTTGAAAACCACTAGCGCCGTGTGAACCCATTACGATAAAATCAACATCGTTTTTTTTACTCACAGTTAAAATCCCATCAAAAGCTTTCTCAAATTGAACAATTTCAGAAACAGTAATGCCTTTTAAATAATCAGCATCCATTAAATCTTCAAGATTAGAAATTGCTCGGTTTTTAAACAACATTATTTCAGGAATATTATGTCCGCTTCCAATAGCATCACCAGCTTGATGAGGTAATTCAAGCATATGAAGCAAAATAATTTCACTGTTATTTTTTCTGGCAATTTGCGCAGCTACCTTCAAAGCATATTCAGCATGTTCAGAAAAGTCGGTAGGAACTAAGATCTTTTTCATAATTATAAGTGTAATAAATTTTATAAAATTTTTATTAATTATCAATTCAATAAAGGTATATAAATTTTTAACATTAAACAATGATTTTTGATTTATAAAAAAAACACTATATTTGCACCGTTATTTATTAAAAATATTAGATAATGAGGGAAGCATAGCTTCCCTCTTTTTATAAAAATATGACATTTAAAGAAAAGGTAAATCAGTTATTAGAAGCAGGTTTGGAAGAAAAACCATCAATTTTTTTAATTGATATGACCATTACAGATGCTTTTAAAATCATAGTAACTTTAGATGGCGACAACGGAGTAGTTCTGCAAGACTGTATAGATATCAGTAGAGCAATTGAGCATAATTTAGATAGAGAAGAACAAGATTTTTCTCTAGAAGTTGCTTCAGTAGGAGTTGGATCTCCTTTGAAATTAAAAAGACAATATACTAAAAACATAGGTCGAACATTAATTGTAAAATTAGCAACACAAACCATCGAAGAAGAATTGGTAGAAGCCAATGATGAATATATTACTCTAGCTTGGGAAGCAAGAGAACCAAAAAAAATTGGAAAAGGAAAAGAAACCGTACAAAAACGTCAAGATATTCCTTATTCAGATATAAAAGAAGCAATTGTTACAGTAACATTTAATTAAAAAATTAGAATGGAAAATTTAGCATTAATCGATTCATTTTCAGAGTTTAAAGACGATAAACTTATTGATCGTGTAACGCTTATGGCGATTTTAGAAGATGTGTTTAGAAATGCATTGAAGAAAAAATTCGGATC